>JABMPI010000063.1 GCA_013203755.1 Bacteroidota bacterium | reverse complement strand
ATCCTGAGAAATTGCTGCGTTTTTCTTGGTCTGGTTTATGTCTTTTGTTTCGTTATAGAAATTGGTAATTGGTAGTGCAATATTTTACACGATCTCAGAAATAGAAATGTTCTATCGATTATCTTAATTATTTTTGGTGTCAGATACTGGTGGGTCTACAATTAAACCTCCAAACATATCATTTAGCTTTTCTTCTTTCGTCTGTATAGAAACTTCAAGATATCTCTTTATCGTATCAATATTACGAATCCCAGTACAAGACATTATCGTAGGAATATCCATTCCTTTGCCATGTGCCAGGCATACAAAAGTTTTTCGTGCCGTATGGCTTCCTATTAGTTTATATTTGGGCTTGTGCGCTCTTATGGTTTCATTTTTTTTGAAGGTTAGATTTTCTGTCTGTGTTTTTATTCCTGCCTCTTTGCAGGCTTTTTTTATGTATTTGTTTATATTCTGATTCGCATAACCTGGTAACAGTTTATGTTGATCCGGGTAACGGTTAATAATCGTAGTAAGTCCCTCGTATAATGGAATGACAATACTCACTTTTGTTTTCTCGGTAGTAAACTTTAGCGATCCATCAGAAATGTTGTCTTTTGTTAGATGTTTTATGTCGCCAAACCGTGCCCCGGTTAAGCATCCAAAACAATAAAAATCTCGTACTCTTTGAAAGGTCTTATCTTCAAAAGGATAGTTTATTAATTGTTGCAGCTCTTCAAAAGTTAGATGTATAACACTTCCTTGTTTTTCAGGAGCTGAGAATTTATCAAACTCCCTGCTTTTATGGTAATTGCGTTTGTAGCTCCAATTTAGAAATGATTTAAGCCTCCTGATCAGAACCGGGAAGTAATTGTATTCATGTTCTTTTACAAAAAGGATATAATTTTTGAATTCATCGAAAAAGATAAGATTCATAGAATCAAAATTCATTTCATACCCCATTTCTTTTTCAAATTTTTCGAGCTTTTTCTTATTTGCCTTGTGCATTCTGGCAGTATTCGGAGAAAGCGACTGATCACAATCCTTTAGATATTCATCGTAAACCTCCCAGAAGCTTTTTTTTGATGGGTTTAGATTGATTTTATCACCGTTAAAGAACTTTCTTACCAAATCTTCGGCTAATGGTACATCGTTTAAAATACAGTCGTTAAACAGATCATTGGCCTTTGCTTTGTAGCTATCCAGAAAGGCATTAATTTTTTTATATTCAGCACTGTATTTGTCGCTTTCCCGGAAATTGTATAACCTCTGTTTTGAATCGTTCCATTTACCACGCTCATATTTTTTCTTTGTATCGTTCCAGGTTACTTTTACTTTGAAAGGCAAAGTTTTAATTACTGGCCTGGACTGAACTGCAATTTTAGCCCGAACCGGTGCAAAACCGTTCTTGTCAGTTTTGCTGTAATTGAGATGAAAACCAATTTTCGCCATATATTTGAAGTGCTAATTTATCTCCAAATATACAAAAGGGGAACGACAATGGGGAACGAATTTTGTTAAAATAGGAGTTTTATACAAAAAATAAGAGCGGCAAATTAAGCCTATCATTCTTATAACCAGTAGTTATAGCACTGTAACGAAAAATAGCAAAACGATATATTGATTCTTGGTGGGATCACCGATAAAAAGTCAACTATTTGATTATCAATAGGTGACTTTTTATTTTTTAGCTATTTGCACTACATCCTTCTTTTGATCTCATTTTTTCCCTTTACTGGCAGTCAAAAGGTCAGCGGTTTGAACCCAGCAGAAAGTCTTTCAGGAGAATCCCTAAAAGCAGAACTTCACAATATTATAAAAGACCCACAGGGAAGGTTTTTTGTTAGTATTTGCAGATGTTTGTGTGTAATAATTTAGTTATAAGATAGTTTTGATAAATATGATTAGGTATTTCTGAGTTGAGTGTCGTATCTTTATATAAATCCTAAAATCTTACGCTATGAAAAGGTTACTTGTTTTTTGTATTACTTTGGTTCTTTTTGCTTCGTGTCATAACTATAAAAAAGATACCGAACAGCTGATAATTGTGAGGGATAGCCTTACAAACGAGGCGGAAGTTAAAGATTCATCAATTGTAGAATTTCTTAATGATTTTAATGAGATTTTAGCCAAGCTTGATACCATTAAAGAAGTTGAAAGAATGGTGACTGTTCAGTCTGCTCGTGGCAGGGAAATGAATTACCGGCAAAAGAAAATGATTTTGGAAGATATCGCCCTCCTAAATCAACTTATTAAGGAAAACAAAAATCAAATTGCCAGTCTTCAGAAGAAATTAAATAACGCCAATTATAAAATTGGAAACCTAAATTCGACCATTGCTGAACTGGAGCGTATGGTAAGTAACCTTGAAAAACAGGTTGACTTTAAAGACACCGAAATTGTTGAGTTAGCGAAAGAAGTAGAAAAGCTAACAAAAAATATTACGGTACTAAACGAAAAAATTACGGTTATTGAAAGCGAAAGCGCTCTGAAAACGAATACTATCGAAAAACAGACTGTTGAGTTGAATAAAGCCTATTATGCCTACGGAACTGTAAAAGAATTAATTGATAATGGAGTTGTGGAGCGCACCGGAGGAGTGATTGGTATTGGAAGGTTAAATACTATGAAGGAAGATTTTAACCGGGAATATTTTACCAAAGTAGATATTCGCGAATTTGATTTTATCCCGTTAATGGTGAAAAAGGCGGAAGTGGTGTCGGTTCATTCAGCTGGTTCCTTTCATATTTCAGGCGAAAAAACAGCCGATACCTTGTTTATAGATAATAAAACTGAATTCTGGAAAGCTTCAAAATTTTTGGTAATTATTACAAAATAGGGTTCTGTCGCATTAATCCAACTTGATTTTCAAAATTAGGCATTATACTGATTT
>JABMPI010000651.1 GCA_013203755.1 Bacteroidota bacterium | reverse complement strand
AATTGTTTGGGTATTTTTTTATGATATTTATCCTCAAATTTTTCAGAAGATGCAAATTATTAAAGTGGCTGATAAACACTGGTCTACAGTGCTTCGTATTTATTTGGAAAGAATTTCAATTCTTGATTCACAAAACTACTTTATTTCTATTTTTAACACTTGAGAAGAATCTGGTGTTACTTTAAAGCGGTTATCAATTCGTTGTCCCATAATCCAAACTATTTTTTTATCGCTACACAAAATCCAGGTATTCTCTTTTTCGTGAATGGGGATTTTTTGGTCGATAAAAAAATCGCTTAACTTTTTAAACCCAGTCATTCCTAGCGGTTGAAAATAATCGCCTTGTTGCCATTTTCTAATTAACAGAGGAAATTCAACCTTTTCTAAATCAAGACAAGCAACATTTGCTTCTTTTATGATTGTAAAATTATCACCCCGCAATTTTTCAATTGTAATATCCAAAGGAGTAAACAATTCAATATCGTCTTTTTCGATATAATAGATTTTGTCTTCTCCTTCTTTTATGGGCGAAACAAACAAGCTTTTGCGATCTTTTAACGCCCTGTGTGTTTTCGAAAAAAACTGCTTTCCCGAGTCGGTTAGAAGACTTTTGAAAATTTCGTCTACCACCGTTGCATTAAAATTCTTTTCCGAAAGAATATCAAGGAGTAGTATTTTTGGGAATGAAGTTTTTCGGAGACTTTCAATATTAATTACTGTTTCATCTGGTTTCTCAGTAAGCACATTCGATTTTTCCGATTGCAAAAAACCGGTATAAACCATTTCTGCATCTTTCAGATTTTCGACACTTGCCAGAATATTTTTTTTGAATGAAGGATTTAATTCTGTAAAAAGTGGCAATATTTTATGTCGTAAAAAGTTACGCTGAAACACAATTTCATTGTTGCTGGAGTCTTCCCTAAATTCAATAAAATTACGCTGTGCATAATATTCAATTTCACTACGACCGGCAAAAAGTAAGGGTCTTACAATTTTACCTGCCTTCTCTTTAATTCCGGTTAATCCCTTAATTCCTGTTTTTCGCGAAAGATTTAAAAAGAACGTTTCAATTAAATCATCCTGATGGTGGGCAGTTACAATATAATCGAACCCGTTTTCAATGCGAACTTTTTCGAAGAAATTATATCGCAATTCGCGGGCAGCCATTTCTATAGAGACACCATTTAAATTGGCATATTCCTGCGTTTCAAATGTTTCGAAAAAGGCGGGTACTCCGTGAATTAAAACCTGTTGCTTTACAAAATCCTCATCCATATCCGACTCCTTGCCCCGAAGTTGGAAATTGCAGTGTGCGATACCATAATCGAACCTCGATTTTTCGAAGAGGTGCAAAAGAACCATGCTGTCGATTCCGCCGCTAATTGCTAACAGCACTTTTTGATTTGGCTCAAAAAGCTGGTTTTCGGTTATATTTTGGATGAATTGATTGAGCATTATTGCGGTTTAATCTTTTATTTTGGAAATAATTTGTTGAATCTCATTTCTTGAAATAGATTCAATTTCCGATTTATCATAAATAGATAAAAGATAAACTTTACTGGTTTCCTCATCTAATAAAAAATCTATTTCAAGGTAAGTAATAATTCTCAGTCCCCCACTTTCCCCTTTTCCTTTACTTTTAACACCAAGTCTGATTTTAAAGGAATTATTTCCAAGAGGAGTTCCAGAATTTGGATGCTCAAGCAAAGTATAATAAAGCTGATTTAATTCTGCTTTTAAAGATTTATATTTCTTTAAAAACTTCTTGGCTTTTTTTTGAAAATTGTCAGTAACAACAATTTCAGTTTTCATCTAAAAAATCTTTAAACGATGTAGTTTTCTTGTTTCCTGATTTTATCAAATTAACCTCTTCAACTGCTTGTTCCAGTCCGGTTAAAAAATCAAGTTTCTTTTTCATTTTCGATAATCGGGACAGAATTTTATGCCATTCAGTAATCGGAACAATAACAGCCGATTGCTTTCCATCTTTATCTATCACATAATTTAGATCCATGATTTCTCTGTTTTAGTCAAAGTTATAAAAATCTACCTGAACTTTTCAACTAAAATATTAATCTAATATTCAGTTTTTCCTACCAATTGTACAATATTCAAAATTACTTCCACCGATTTTAACATCGAAGGAATTGGTACAAATTCGAATGGTCCGTGGAAATTATGACCTCCGGCAAATACGTTCGGACACGGTAATCCATCGTACGAAAGTCGGGCACCATCAGTTCCACCCCTAATTGCCTTTATTTTTGGTTCAACGCCAGCTTGCTCCATTGCCTTTTGAGCAATATCAACAATATACATTACCGGTTCAATTTTCTGACGCATGTTAAAATACTGGTCTGTTAATTCTAATTCAACCAATGTTTTACCGTATTCTAAATTAATTAGCTGCACTATTTTTTTTAGCAAATTCTTCTTTTCTGTGAACTTATTAAAGTCGTGATCGCGAATTATGTAATGCAATTCGGCACTTTCTACATTTCCGTTAACCGATAGCAAATGAAAAAAACCTTCGTACTTTTCGGTGTGTTCCGGGCGTTGAGAAGGTGGTAGCATTCCAACCAATTTATGTGCAAGCAGCAAGGCATTTATCATTTTATCTTTTGCTGCTCCGGGGTGTACACTTCTTCCGTGAACTTTAATTTTAGCTCCGGCAGCATTAAAATTTTCGAATTCGAGTTCGCCAATTTCACCACCATCTAAGGTGTAAGCAAAGTCGGCTCCAAATTTTTTCACATCAAAATTGTCGGTACCTTTTCCAATTTCTTCGTCGGGTGTAAATGCCAATCTTATTTTTCCGTGTTTAATATCTTTCGAATTCAGAATAATTTCGGCTGCGGTAACAATTTCAGCAACGCCGGCTTTATCGTCGGCCCCCAGAAGCGTAGTTCCGTCGGCAGTAATAATGTCCTGTCCGGTGTAATTTAATATTTCCGGAAAATCTTTGGGGTCAATTGTAACTCCGTTTTTAAGTTCAACCGGAGTTCCATTGTAATTTTCAATTATTTGTGGATTTATATTTTCTCCCGAAAAATCGGGACTGGTATCTACGTGTGCAACAAAACCTACCACCGGACTTTTTTCAAATCCATTAGCAGGAATTGTGGCTGTTACATATCCGTAGTTATCCATTTCAACTTCACTTAATCCTATCTCTTTTAATTCTACAACCAACTTTTTCATGAATGTAATTTGTCGGTTGGTACTTGGATAGGTTGTGCTATTTGGATCGGAGGTGGTATATTCTTTGGCGTATTTTATAAATCGTTGTACTACTTTTTCCATGTTTTGTTTTCTGTTTTTAATTTCTATTTTTTTTGTTTGAACCATTAAGAATCAGCTCAGAGTTGGGGTGCATGGTTGGTTCTTCTTTCAATTTTACTTCTGTGGTTGCACCTTAAAATCTTGTTTTTTATTCTCCACTGGGTTATAACCCAGGGCTATTACATTTCGCCCCTTCAGGGCTTTTTCTTTTCTGTTCTTAATAAATCAAGGCGTGCCATGTCTCAACTGTTAACTACAACTGAACACTGCTTCTTTCTCATTACTAAAATCTAACTACTCCCTTCAAACATCATCAGAGTTAAAACTAAATCCCAGTCGTTTGCCGGTTACTATTTTTGAGTGACTAATTTTTTGTCGCATTTGGTCAACGGTTACCACTTTTACCGAGTCGTACAAAGGAACAAGCAAATCGAACTCAATACAATATTGTATGGCTGTTTCAACAATCTGGCGTACGATCCCCGGAGATATAGAATCGATGGCAAAATCTTTTACTCCTTCATTGGACTGGCGTTTTCCTTCAACGAAAAAATGACTGTCTTTGTTTACAAAAATACGGGCTACTAAATATCCCAAATCGTTGTTGCGATTGTATTTAAACGAGTCGGCTAAAAAATTGTAAATATTTATTGTTCCGCAATACGAGCGCAATGGGTCTTCTACTACATAGGGCGTTTTTAAAACCGGGTGTTTATCGTCAAACTCAAATACATTCGAGTGCATACTAAATATCAATAAATCGCCGGCAATTTTAAACTCAGCCTCAAAGGGGCCACGGTCTTTGAATTTAGGCAAAACAGCTTCGGGGGCTTTATCTTTAACCACCTGAAGATAGTCTTGCTCCAATTGCTTTAATACTTTTTTCAAAACAGTAAACGACTTTTTCGTATTCTCGTAAACCTTCTGTTTTGTAGTCGATTTTATTATTAACGCCTCCAGCAACGATGCTCTTACTTCTTTATCTGTCATTCCAAATTGAATTAAAATCTAAAAATACATAAAGCAAATTGTATTTAAAAAAGAAAGCAGCCCATTTGAGCAGCTTCTGTCATTTTTATTTTAAAACATACTCAATGCAGATAGCTT
>JABMPI010000650.1 GCA_013203755.1 Bacteroidota bacterium | reverse complement strand
TTGGTATGGCGACGAAGGTTGGTTACAGGTAAATCGTGGTGGCATGTGGGCAGAAAATCCAATGGTTTTAGAATCTAAAATCAAGTCAGATGAAATTCATTTATACAAAAGTGAAAACCATCACGGAAATTTTATCAACTGTGTAAAATCGAGAAAAGAGCCTATTGCTCCGGCTGAAGTTGGGCTTCGTTCAATTAGCGTTGCTTTATTGGGAGAAATTGCAATGACTACCGGAGAACAACTAAACTGGGATCCTAAAATTGAACAATTTAAAAATAACAATTCTGCCAATCAATTATTAATGAAACCATACACAAGTCCCTGGAAACTTCCTAAAATTTAAATAAAATTTTAATCGATTATGCCTAAAAATTTATATCTCTATACCATTGTAGCCGCGCTAGGTGGTTTCCTTTTTGGTTTCGACACCGCAGTAATTAACGGTGCCCTGCCCTTTTTTCGCGATCATTTTGAACTTGACAAAGTTATGGAAGGCTGGGCAATGAGTTCAGCCATTTTTGGATGTATAATTGGAGCCATTGGTATTGGCAGACCCGGAGATAAATATGGACGCCGGTACATGTTAAAAATTACGGCCCTACTTTTTTTAATCTCGGCAATTGGGACCGGAATGGCAACTAACATTACCATGTTTATCATTTTCAGAATTATTGGTGGACTGGCAGTTGGCGGCGCATCTGTTCTTTCGCCCATGTATATTTCTGAAGTAGCACCACCAAAATACAGAGGACGATTTACCATTCTTTTTCAATTGTCGCTGGTGGTTGGTATTTTGGCTGCTTTTGCCACCGATTTGGCATTAATAAATACAGGAATAAACAACTGGCGGTGGATGTTTATGTCTGAAGCTGCACCTGCTATTCTGTTTTTCAGTCTGCTATTTTTTGTTGGGAGAAGTCCACGCTGGCTGGTTAGAAAGGGATATTTTGAAGAGGCCAAAATAGTAATCGATGAAATCAATACCGGTTCAGACAACAATCAATTGCTGGAAGAGATCAAAAATTCCATCGACAACGATGTGGCTGAACACTTCAAATATCTGTTCAAAAAGCCATTTCTTCGTTTGGTAATTATCGGGTTATTGATAGGAATGTTCAACCAGTTTACCGGCATTGCCATTGTTATGATTTATTCCAGCGATATATTTCGTGCTGCGGGTTTTGGTACCGAATCGGCAATATTACAAACTGTAATTGTGGGACTAACCAATTTAACGTTTACCATAATTGCCATGGCATTTATAGATCGTATTGGGCGCAAATTTATGTTACTTCTCGGATCTGTAGGAATGACAATCTTTTTAGGAATATTCTCCTATATTTTCCTTTTCGATATTGGCGGTTTTATGCCACTAATTTTCATGATAAGTTTTGTGGCCTGTTTTGCCTTTTCGCAAGGGGCAGTGGTTTGGGTGCTCTTTTCCGAAATGTTTCCCAACAATATTCGTTCGCGGGGAGTTGCAATTGGTTCGTTTTCGCATTGGGTATTTTATGCAATGCTGCTGTTCCTCTTTCCTGTAATTAGAAAGTCGTTTAGCGACAATAGTGGAATAGGTTATGTTTTTGCCTTTTTCGCAGTGTTTACTTTCATCAGCTTCTTTTTCTTCAAAAAATATATTGTCGAAACAAAAGGAAAGTCGCTTGAGGAATTGGAGAAAGATATGTTGAAGTAGGGAGATGAAAAGTTGGAAGCACGAAGTCAGAAGACGGAAGTTCTTTAATATTCAAATTGATTCTGGTAGAAATTTAAAAACGCAATGCATGAACGATTTAAAAATAACTCAGCAGGAGATTGATTTTTTTGAAGAAAACGGTTATCTGGTAATTCGGAATCTGATTAACGAAGAAACCATTGTTGGCTACCAGAAAATTTACAACGATTTTATTAGCGGTAAAATTGGTGTAGGAGCCAATCGTCGGGATTTGAAAGGGGAAGATAAAAATTCCAAATCAGAAAGCATCACACAAATCATGGTGCCTTCGCAGCATTTTCCCACTTTGCAAGATTCAGCCTACTACCAAAAAATCAGCCAGATTGTACAAACACTAATGGGTGACGATATGGAAATTGACTTTGATATGTTTATTAATAAACCGCCTCAAAGTAATGCGATTACTCCCTGGCATCAGGACTGTGCTTACTGGATTGACATGCCCGACAAACGTGCAGTTAGCGCCTGGATGCCTTTGAATGAGGCAACGCTCGACAATGGTTGCATGTGGTACGTTCCAGTCTCTCACAAATTACCTATGCGCAAACATACATCATCTGCAAAAAACGGTGCACTGGTTTGCGAAGGCAACGAAAATGAAGCGGTATATATTGAATTGAAACCAGGATCTGTAGTGTTACATCACGGTGCGACAGCACATTACAGCCGTGGGAATACAACAAACTCGCAGCGCCGGGCTATGATTGTAAACCTCCGCCCCAAAAGTATGATTAACTATGAGCGCGAACGCGGTTTCGACCACACGGGAGAAAATAAAGTACGAAACGAAAACGTAAAATGAAATGAACGGATACGAAAGAATTCAGGCTGCTTTAAAAGGCGAAAAACCCGACAAAACCCCAATAATGTTACACAATTTCATGATGGCTGCCATTGAAGCCGGAGTAAGCATGGAAACATTTAGAGATAATCCACAATCTATTGCTGATGTGTTTATTCAATCAGTTGAAAAATATAAATTCGATGGAATATTGGTTGATATAGACACGGTAACATTGGCAGGTGCAGTGGGAGTTCCCGTTGATTTTCCTGAACACGAGCCTGCACGTTCAGGACAAGGAAATTTGCTAAACCTTGTTGATATAAAAAAGCTAAAAAAAGTAAATATCGAAAACTATCAGTACGTACAAAATTGGTTGGAAGCCACCCGCTTAATTAAATCTCATTTCGGCAACGAAATATTTGTTCGTGGCAATTGCGACCAGGCGCCATTTTCGTTGGCAAGTATGATGCGCGGCAGTCAGGAGTGGATGTTAGATCTGTTAATGGGTGAACCGGAACAAGTAACTGAACTGCTGGAATATTGTACAGACATAAGTTGCCAGTTTATTCGGTTGATGGCACAAACCGGTTGCGATATGGTTTCTAATGGCGACAGTCCTGCCGGTCCAGAAATGATTTCGCCGGATATGTACGAAATGTACGCCCTACCCTACGAAACAAGAGTGGTTGAAGAAGCGCATAAAAATAATATGCCCTACACTTTACACATCTGTGGAAACACAGAAACTATTCTTGAATTAATGCTACAATCGGGTGCCGATGCTTTTGAGCTGGACTACAAAACCGATGTACAAAAGGCATTTGATGCACTACACGACAAAGCATGTTTTATTGGCAACATAGATCCAAGTGGAGTACTTGCAATGGGCAGCCCCGAATTGGTGGAAATAAAAACCATTGAACTCTTAAATGTATTTTCTAAAACCAATCGTTTTATTCTTAATGCAGGCTGTGCAATTCCTTCAAACACTCCGGAAGAGAATTTAAGGAGGATGATTAAAGTGGCAAGGGAGTATTAAAACACAGATATTTTAGGCTGTCATTTCAAAAGAAGAACGATTGAGAAATCCATGGATTAATTCAACTGATTTCTCCTCGTTTACTCATCGAAATGACAGCTTATAAGTTTTACAACAACTTTACAGCAGCCCCCAGCATATCCATACCCACCGACTGACAAACGCCTTGTTTATTTTGCACTTTCATTTTTTTAACATCCCACACACGAATATCGTCGGCAATCCCCCATAATTTCCTGAACTGTTCAATGTATATTTCATCGTTTGCTTCAGTGGTAAATTCGGGTTGAAATTGATTGTTTAAAACATCGCGGGTTTGCCAGATTGCTTCAACTGTTGCTTTAATGTTTTCACCAAGGTCAACACCAATTAATTCCCGTTCTTCCTGTGCTCCCAAATATCGCATCATAATTCCACGGCCAGCCAGATAATCGTTACCATGGTTCGGGCCAAAACTTGAATAACAAGGAGCTTCTCGAATGATGTTATCTGCACCACTTACCATCGCGGTTTTAACACCACCACCAATTAATGTAATTAAGTGTCGTAGTTTTTTTTCAAAAGCAGTTTTATCGAAATCAGAATCCATATTATTTTTAGAAAGCCAAGTAGCTAATTCCTCTTTTACTGCTAACATATCGGTAAGTGCGCCAACCAACATTCCCTGGTCACCAGTCCAAACCCAACCTTCTGCCCAAGGTGGATGTATTTTCTCTTGATAACCAGAACCTTCAAAAAAGGCCATGGGACGCTCTTGTACCAAAGCAGCTGATTTCGAAATAGTTTTCAAGTATTCATAATCATCTAACTTAAACCACTCCTCTAACCACACCCACTGGCGATACGCCATATCCAGATATTTCTCGTTATCAGCCATATTTTCTGCCAAGGCAACACGGTAAATACGCGACGAAAGCAAAAACAACAATACATTGGTTACCGTATTCTTCACCCCTAAACTTTGCCCATTAGCGTCTCCGTTCCGACAACCGTGGGGAACAGGCAAGGCATCGTTAGTATGGTCGTAAGCAGTTTTCTTTTTATATTCCCAACACAAGTCAGTAGATAATTTCCAGAATTTATCAGCCAACTCAGTTTCCCCCATTTTAAGCAGGTGTTTACGAGCATTAAGAGCCTGCAATCCCCACCAACCAAAATCATCAGCCCACAAACCACCAGGATCGAAACGGTTGAAAAAAACGAGATTATCTTCCAGCATTTTTTTCACAGATTGCTGCATGGCTAAAATTTCCGGATCATTGGGCCACTGCTCCAAAGCTGCTGCCACAAATACCAAACAGGCATCAAAAGTATTTCCTCGTTTCCAAAAATCATTAAAATCCCAAACCTCCTCGAAACGCTTAAACGCTGCAATCGACCACTCTTTAAGTTGCTGTTCGTAATCGTTCTCAGGTTCGTTTTTACAAGCTACAAATATCCCAGCACTGGTTAGTAATGCTGTGCCACTTCCTGTTACTTTAATAAATTTCCTTCTATCCATTTCGTTCGGTTATATTTATCTCAATTATTCTGGTCTTCATACAATAATAATCAAATCTTATGTCAATTCAATAAAAGCCTTTTATAATTATTTGAATGTTTGAAGTAGTAAAATTTCTTTCAAAAATACTCCAAGTCATAAATTCTTAGAATCAATCATTTTATGTATTTTTAAAAAATAAATTAAAATTCTTACAACTAAACAGAACCTAAAAACCAAAATATGAAAACTTTTAAACCTTCAATATTTTTTAACAAAAAGCTTTTTATTTTAATCGCTTCAATTACAATTTTTTCATCGTGTGAAACTAACAACTGGCCACAATTCCGGGGACCGGAAAGTAACCAACACACATCAGAAAAAGAGTTGCCTTTGGAATGGAGTCAAGAAAAAAATATGAGTTGGCAATACGAACTGGACGGTAGAGGCTGGTCGTGCCCAATTATCTGGGGAAACCAGGTATTTTTCACCAATGCCGTTTTGGAAGACCCCTCTGTTTTACCACCGGCAAAAGCAGGCAGACGTCTGGATAACCCGGATGATGTCGTTTACAATTTTGAAGTAATTTGCCTTGACTTAAACTCGGGAGAAGAGATATGGAAACAGGTTGCCTACCACGGACTTCCCCGCTACAAAACCCACCGCGATAATAATTACGCTCCGGAAACCATGGTTACCGACGGGAAACATGTTTACGCCTACTTTGGAATGACCGGTTTGTATTGTTACGACATGAAGGGCAATCTGGTCTGGGAAAAGGACCTGGGAAATTATCCGATGCAATCGAACTGGGGAACTTCCTCTTCTCCTGTATTATACGACAATGTATTATACATGCAGATCGACAACGAAGAGAAATCTTTTTTAGCAGCACTTGACTCTAAAACCGGGGAAGAAAAATGGAGAGTTTCCCGAGATGAAAAATCAAATTGGGGAACTCCAATAATCTGGAAAAACAGCATCCGTACCGAGTTGGTTGTTCAGGGATTAAAAACTCGCTCCTATAATCCTGAAAATGGAGAATTACTTTGGAAAGTAGACATGGGTGGCGGTCGTAACATTACATCGCCGACTGCAGATTTAGACATGATTTTTGTTGGAAACGAAAAACGAAGTAATGGAGGCGGTACTTTGTTTGGCATAAAAGCCGGGGCTGCAGGAGATATTTCTTTAAAGGAAAGTGAGAGTTCAAATGAATGGGTAGTTTGGTCGGTGCCGGAATCCGGAATTGCCATGGCATCGCCGGTAATTTACAACGGCTTAATCTACATTGTTGAACGCAACCGGGGACAAATTTTTTGCTACGAAGCTGCCAGCGGGAAAGCTGTTTATCCGGGAACTAAAATTACCGATGCTAAAGCTTTTTGGGCTTCGCCATGGGTATTCGACGAAAAAATATATTGCCTCGATGAAAAAGGAACCACGCATGTAATTCAGGCAGGAAGAACCTTTAAAGAATTAGGAAAAAATAAGCTGGACGATATTTTTTGGGCATCAACAGCCATTGCAAAAAGTTCGTATGTTTTTAGGGGAGAAAAGGGAATTTATTGCATTCGATAAAAAACTATCGTTAATAAAGCTAATTGCCCCTTTTTCAATAAATATTTAAATTAATGAATTCCGGTTTTCATAAATTTTGGTAACGGCATTTACAATATCGTCCATGTCTGATTTGCTACCCAATAAAATACTTTGGTAAAAGGTAACCGCTTCTTTTGCCAGTTGATCATTTCCGGGCAACACATTTTCTTCTCGCCACTGCTTTAATCTTTTTTCAGAAAACAAACGTTTGTATCCTCTTGAATTTAAAGCTTCTTCAATTAGTCCGTCGTAATTTTGTTTACCGTAACCGGTTGAGCAGGGAACTCCTTCTGCCCGCAAGGCTGTAATAAATTTGTCTCTGGATACATCTCCAAACTGTTCAGAGACAAACCGGAAAGGATACATGTGATACGCTGAACGGTTATCACCTTCAACCAGTTTGGTGGGAACTATTCCGGGAATTTTACCCAGCTTTTTATCCAGATATTGTGCATTTACCAGCCGAACATCTGCATCTTTTTCAATGCGGCTCATTTGGGATAAAAGGGTAATGGCCTGAATTTGTTGCATCCTTCGGTTACTTCCGCGATTGGGATAGTTCGAAGTTGCCGCTACACTTCCGTATGGCCGTCCGCAATTATGAAACGAATAACACTGATCCATAATTTCATCGTTGTTTCCAACAATTGCCCCTCCTTCTCCTGTAGGCAGATTTTTCGAATTCTGAAAACTATAACATCCTAAATCGCCAAGAGTACCCAACTTTTTTCCTTTGTATTCTCCCAACCACGCTTGACATGCATCTTCTATAACTTTTAGGTTATGCTGCTTTGCCAAACTATTTACACTGTCCATGTCAACCGGCAACCCGTAAATATGCACGGGTACAATTGCAGTAGTTCGGTCGGTGATTTTAGCCTCAATTTTTGAAGGATTTATAAGGAATGTTTCCGGATCGGTATCCACAAAAACAGGAAGGGCTTTATTTATAAAAATAGAGTTGTAAGTAGCAATAAATGTAAAAGGTGAAACCAATACTTCATCGCCGGCATCGACTCCTAAAACATGCGAAGCTACCAACAGCGCGGTGGTTCCACTGGCCGTTGCAAGGCATCTTTTTGCGCCCATCAACGCTGCATATTTTTGTTCAAACTCGGCGATGTACTCTCCTCTACCCCGCCACCAACGACCACTACGCAGCATATTTACCACATCGTTTTCTGCCGATGTTTCCCAAACCGGCCATTCGTGCCAGGCAGAATTACGCACCTTTTCGCCTCCATGTATTGCAAGCTTATTACTATTGTTCAAACTAAATGATGTAAGCGGGAAACGTGTCAACGTTCCAAGTGTACCAATAGAAGCAGTTGTAATTGCCTGACGACGAGTAATTTTTCGGTTTCGCATCGGTTTTAATTTTTATTGAGTTAAAGAAAAAGATTGCCTACAAGTTACTGAATTATTTGTGACGAGACAATTTTATGAAGTTGCGAGAAATGTGTGAGTGCTTGAATTAAAAAAAGGAAAGAAGAAACAAATAATATATTTTTTGAAGCCAGACGTTAGAAATAAGGTCACTAATTCTTATCACAAATCAGCAATTTGCTCATATCATTTTC
>JABMPI010000649.1 GCA_013203755.1 Bacteroidota bacterium | reverse complement strand
GTCCCATAAGATTAGATCCCACCAGTAAAAGGGCGATTAATAATAAATTTTTTAGAAAGACGATGCCTTTATTCACACTCAAAATTTTTGCGCAAAAATAGAAGATTACACTTAGATTAACCGTGAATGTTTCGTTTTATTTTTGATTTTCAATTATTTTAACAATTCTTTCCAGATCTTTTTCCGATTTAAAAGGGATTACAATTTTACCTTTCCCTCTGTTATTCATCGAAAAATCTATTTGTGAGCTAAACATTTTGTCCAATTGTTTTTTTATAATTTGATACTCTTTAGGGAATTTTTGCTTTTTTTCAGAAGTAGGATACTGATCTTTTTGATTGCTTAGATCCCGAACAATTTCTTCCACTTTCCGAACCGAAAAACCGTATTTTACAATCTGATCAAAAATCATTATTTGGGTTTTGGGTTCATTAATGTTAATGATTGCCCGGGCATGTCCCATAGAAATTTGTTTTTCAATCAAGCCTTTTTGAATAATTGCAGGTAACCTTAAAAGTCTCAAATAATTGGCAATTGTAGAACGTTTTTTACCCACTCTTGCGCTGAGTTCTTCTTGCGTGAATTCCAATTCGTCTATTAAACGTTGGTAACTCAATGCAATTTCAATAGAATCTAAATCTTCGCGCTGAATATTTTCCACCAAAGCCATTTCCAGCATGCCGTCGTCATTGGCTTTTCTAATGTATGCAGGAATAGACTCCATTCCTGCCAGTTGGGCAGCACGAAAACGACGTTCACCCGCAATTATTTGGAATTTATTTTCGGATATTTTTCGAAGAGTGATTGGCTGTATTAATCCAATCTCACGAATGGAAGCTGCCAATTCGTTTAAAGCATCCTGATCAAAATTATTTCGGGGTTGAAATGGATTTACCTCAATTTTACTGATTTGTATTTCGTTGATTCCTGCGTTTTGTTGCATTTTATCAGCATCGTCAATCAGCGCTCCAAGTCCTCTCCCAAGTGCGTTCCTTTTTGCCATTTCTATTAATTAATAACTACATTTTTTTCCTGAGACATTTGAGTCAGCGAATTTCGCTGTAATATTTCACGTGCCAAATTCATATGATTAATTGCTCCTTTCGAGCTGGCATCGTACAATACAACTGGCTTGCCGTAACTGGGCGCTTCGCTTAATTTTACATTTCGCTGAATTACGGTATCAAACACCATTTCCTGAAAATGACGTTTAACCTCCTCGTAAACCTGGTTCGAAAGATTAAGTCTTCCATCGTACATTGTTAGTAAAAAACCTTCAATATCAAGTTCTGGGTTTAACCTATTTTGAATTATTTTAATGGTATTTAGTAATTTTCCCAAACCTTCTAAGGCAAAATATTCACACTGAACAGGAATAATGATAGAATCTGAAGCCGTTAAAGCATTAACAGTTATAAGTCCTAAAGAAGGCGAACAGTCGATGAAAATAAAATCGTAAATATCTTTTAATTTCTCAATTGCATTTTTTAAAATTTTTTCCCGGTTTGGAAGGTTTAGCATTTCAATTTCTGCACCTACCAAATCAATATGAGAAGGGATTATATCAAGATTTGCGATTTCTGTTTTCAGAATCACTTTTTCCGCATCAACTTCGTCTATAATACATTCGTAAATGCTCGATTGTACATTTTTAACATCGAACCCTAATCCTGATGTTGAATTTGCCTGTGGGTCGGCATCAATAATTAAAACCTTTTGCTCCAAAACAGCTAAACTGGCAGCCAAATTAATTGTGGTTGTGGTTTTACCTACTCCGCCTTTCTGGTTTGCTAACGATATTATTTTTCCCATCTATCCTCTTTGTTTTTAATTGAGTGGTTTCAAAGTTAATAATTTAGGAGAAACCTCTTACTGTTTTTTTTATACCTGCTTGTTGGATTAATATAACCTGCTGAAATTGAATATTAAAGAGGTTTAAATTTTTTGTGATCTCATCTCTTTTGTAAGTTGTTTTTTATCGATTGGTACAACTCCAAGTTTTTCGCATACCAATCCGCCGGCTAAATTCGACATAAGAGCCATTGTTTTTGGATGTAATTTTGCTGCCATTGCCAAACTTGCTACACTAATTACTGTGTCGCCGGCACCAGAAACGTCGGCAATGTATCGAATTACTACAGGAAAATATTGTTCTTTTACTCCATTACTTATAAATACGCCTAATTCTGAAAGTGTAATAAATATAAATTCGAAATTTTGTTTTAGTTTGAATTTGTGGGCTGCAACTTTAAGCGCTTCTAAATCTCCTTTAACCAGCGGAAGACCTGTGCCATTCATAAACTCCGTGAAATTAGGCTTAAAAAGAGTAACGTTTTTATAATTGAAGAAATTACGTTTTTTGGGATCTACCGCAGTTGGGATTCCTTTTTGTTGTGCCAGTTCGTTTATCGTCGAAAACAAAGTTGGCGTTATTAACCCTTTGTCGTAATCAACAAAAATAATTACGTCAACCGGATTATTTTCTATTAACTTTTTAATGGATGCAATCAGAGTGATTTCCATTTCGGCGTCAATGTAATTTGTTGTTTCTTCATCAACGCGGGCAATGTGTTGTCCGTTACTAATAATCCGGCTTTTTACCGTTGTATTTCGTTGTTGATCAATAAAGACACCTTCGCACGTTAAATTCCTTTTCTCCAGAAGTTTTCTGAATTTTTTGCCTGTATTGTCTCCACCGATTACCGAAAATAAGATGGGGGTTGCTCCAAGAGCTTGTAGATTTAATGAAACGTTTGCAGCTCCTCCCAATCGATCTTCACGTTCCGTAATTGAAACAATTGGTACCGGAGCCTCAGGCGACATCCGTTCAACCTTTCCCCACATGTACGAATCAACCATTACATCGCCGATTACAACAACACGCATTTGTGCGAATTTTTCGAATATTTGATTTATTTCAGTTTTATCCACGGAAAATGATTTAAGGGTTCAAATCTAGAAAAAAACCAGTATGGATTATTTGCCTTTCTCAGATTTATGTGGTTTTACGATGGGTCAACATCAATATTAATCATACAACTACTATTTGACGGGAAGTGTTTTACTGTTTTTATCGATTGATTGATAAAATCTTTAGTAGAATCGAGGTTTTGTTTGCGGTCAATTTTTAACCAAATTTCTTTATGATGCCACAATTGGATTCTGCTTACCAACGGAAATTCCGGACCTAAAACTATAAATGCATTATTTTTTCGAAGTTCTTTCCCTAATTGAGTTGCAGCGCGTTCAACAGTGTCCATGTTTTTGTGTTTTACTACAATTTTTATTAGTCTAAAATAGGGTGGGTACTTAAACAATTGGCGCTCTTCCAACTGCGATTTTAATGCCAGATTATAATCTTGATTTTGTATCAGTTGAATTAGTGGATGGTCGGGTTGTGAGGTTTGTATCACCACTTTCCCGTTTCCATGTTTTCTTCCGGCGCGGCCACTCACCTGCGAAATAAGTTGGTAAGCACGTTCGTGTGCCCTAAAATCGGGAAAGTTAATTAGGTTATCGGCATTTAAAATTCCAACAACACTAACGTGTTCAAAATCCAATCCTTTAGTTACCATTTGCGTTCCAACCAAAATATCAGTTTTCTGATTTTCCAGATTAGTTACAATTTTTTCGAAAGCATTTTTTGTTTGTGTGGTATCGTAATCCATTCGTGCAATTCGCGCATTTCGAAAAATTGATTTTAATTCGAATTCAATTTTTTCGGTTCCAAACCCGCGTGTTTTAACTTCTGAAGAACCACAGTCGTCGCAAGTATTGTGTAACTGCTGGCTAAAACCACAGTAGTGGCAACTTAGGCGGTTTTTATATTTGTGATAAGTTAAACTAACATCGCAATTCTGACATTTTGGAATCCAGCCACAAGTAAAACATTCTACAAAAGGAGAGTAGCCACGCCTATTTTGAAATAGAATAATTTGCTCCTTTTTCTCCAGTGCTGTCTCCATTAATTCATACAATTCGGGCGAAAGAACAGAGCGCATTTGTTTGCGTTTGTAGGCTCGTTTTACATCGGCAACTACAATTTCAGGAAGTTCAACATCGTTGTGTCGTTTTAATAGATTTACCAATTCATACTTTCCCTTTAAAGCGTTGTGATAGCTTTCGTAGGATGGAGTTGCCGAACCCAACAGAACTTTGGCTTTGTTTTGAAAACCAAGAATTACTGCCATGTCGCGGGCATTGTATCTTGG
>JABMPI010000648.1 GCA_013203755.1 Bacteroidota bacterium | reverse complement strand
TCATTAATTTAATTTTTGTAATTGGTTTTCGTGATTTCGCTTTGCTCAATTCTCGAAAAATTATCTGGATTGAGTATAGTTTAGAATTCCATTTAATGCGATTAATAATTCGGGTTTCTATTGTGTCTGAGCGATCTGATAATTTTCTACTTCATATACAAACATGCCTTTTATAGGCATTATCACAAATTTATTCACCCCTGATTTTAGCCTTTTCAACCTCAATAGCTGGTTCTCGTCCCAGAATAAGTCACCCGCCCCCTTAAATTTGGTGCTCTTCTTAAATAACATAAAATTTGGATTGAAATCAATTATTAAAAAACCTGAATCAATCATTTCCGTTCATGAAACAGTTATCAATTATTCTATTTTTCACTATTTGTGCATTTACACTTTTTGCTGAAGAAGATCCTAATGCAAATAAAAAACCGAGAAGAAAAGATGCGCTAAATGTATACATAGATGCATCCAGTTTTCTTAAAAAAGAAGTTCCGTATATCAACTATGTCCGCGACGTGCAAGATGCAGATATAATAGTTTTGGGTACATTTCAAACAACTGGCTCGGGCGGTGGTGAATACACCTTTTTTGTGGAAGGACGAAATAAATTTGGCGGAGTTAGAGACACGGTAAAATTTCATACCTACCACGACGAAACAGATATAGAAATAATGCAAAAAGGGGCTAATATTTTTAAAATGGGTTTGATGAGATATATTATCGAAACTCCTTTAGCTCAATTTGTTGATATTCAATTTACCGAACCAATTGAAGAAGAGGTTTCTTCCGACAAATGGAACAACTGGGTATTTACCACTAGTTTAAGTGGATCTTTGCAAGGGCAACAATCTGGAGATGCAAGTACTTTAGGGACATCATTTAGTGCTGGAAGAACGACCAACGAATGGAGACTTAACACAGGCTTGTACTACAACACCTCAAAAACTGTTTATAATCATGTTGATTATACCGATATTAGAAAGGACAGTAGAATTTATGGTGATGCTGTAAAAAGTTTAGGAGAACATTGGGCAGTTGGAGTGTCTTCCGATGCTTTCCAATCTATATACTCAAACTACGACCTTGGATTTGCTGTTGGTCCTGCAATTGAATACGACATCTATCCCTACTCGGAATCGACACGTAGAATTTTTAGATTTTTTTATGTACTGAATTACGGATATAACGATTATGCAGATACCACTGCATTTTTGAAAACAAAAGAGTCGCTTTGGTCGCACCGTTTGCAAACTTCTTACACAAATTTCCAACAATGGGGGACTATTAATTTTACCGCTGGTTGGAGTAATTATCTTCACGATTTTGCATTAAACCGTTTTTCGATTGGTGCTTATGCCAGTGTGAAAATTGCAAAAGGTTTAACCTTTAATATGCAAGCGGGATACCAGTTCATTCACGATCAGATCTCGTTAAGAAAAGGTAATGCTACTGTTGAAGATATTTTGCTTAAACGAAGGGAACTATCAACTACATATTCTTACCAAACAAGTGTAGGAATTACATATCGGTTCGGTTCTATTTATAATAATGTTGTGAATCCGAGGTTGGATGTTTTGTTTAGATAGTATTTACTTTAAGAGCAAAATTACAAAGTGAACGGCAAAAGATATTGTATAAGGTTGAATAACCTAAACAATGTATTTTGCCGTTCGTTTTTATCAAACAATAATAAATTGCACTGCATTCGCCATTTAAAACTGGCAGGGATAGTAGCGGTAACTAAAGCGAAAAGCCCGTTAAGCCAGCCTCGAAATAAATCCGTATCAAAAAAAAAATAATCCCGCAATGTAATGATATTGTAAAGGTGGCGTCTTAACTTTGAAAGCATCGATAATTAAAAAAGCGGACAAGGTTAATGGTTGCCAGAGATTTTAAAATAAAAGTTTTACCGGTAAGCAAAAAATTACTTCGATTTGCGACTCTCTTTTTAAAAGATGAGGATGAAGCAAAGGATGTGGTTCAGGATGTTTTTTTGAAACTTTGGCAAAAACGAGACACGCTGGCAGAGATTGAAAACATTGAGGCCTTTGCTATGCGGATGACAAGAAACCGATGTCTGGATGTGATTAGAGCCAACAAAGTTGTTCCGATTGATGCTGAAATCGACCGGAAAATGAAAGCGGAAACGGTTGACGTTCATTCAAAAATTGAGCTAAGCGAATCGGCAAATCAAATAAAAATGCTAATTGGGAAACTGCCGGATATCCAACGAACTGTGATGCATTTGCGGGATATTGAAGAACTTTCGTACGAAGAAATTGCAGAGGCGACGGATATTAAAGTGAATGCGATACGAGTAAACCTTTCGAGGGCAAGAAAAAAGGTGCGTGAAGAATTTTTAAAATTAAATGCACAGCCAGTGGCTGGGATGATAATTGAGGAACGACAAAGTGTTATTGAAATAGCATCTTACCCAACAAACGGGATGCAAAAAAATTAAACACATGGAAACAAAAGAAATAAAACAAATACTGCAACGATATTTTAACGGCGAAAGCTCGCTGGAAGACGAAAAAATATTGGAAGCTTATTTTCAGTCGGGAGACGTTGCGGACGAAGTTGTGGAATATGCTGAGTTTTTTGGAGGAATTTCGGAACTAACCGGTGCAGTTGACGATTCGCAGATTGAAGAGGATGTGATGGATTTTATTCTGGAAAACGAACACAAAGAGAAGACAAAATATCTGGGCATGTGGAAAATGGTTACCGGAATTGCAGCATCGATAATTATTGTTTTGGGGGGATTCCTATTCTATCAACAGCAGCAAAAACCATTTGATGATACATATGAAAATCCGGAACAGGCGTATGCTTACGCACAACAGACTTTACAATTTGTGTCGGGTAAATATAGCAAGGGATTTGCAGAGTTTTCGAATTTTGAAAAGCTGCAAAAAGCGAACAAATCTTTAAAGAAGGGAATTACTCCTGTGAATGAATTTTATGAGGGGATTGAGAAGATGAAAGAAGAAAGTAGAAAGTAGTTAGTAAAAAGTCGTAAGTGGGAAAGAGAGGAGGCAGGAGGCAGGAGGAAAAAAGTAAAAGAGTTTTCAGTCACAGTCACAGTTTTCAGAAAAACCCGGAACTTGGAACCTGAAACTTGAAACATATTATAAACTACATTAAAAAAGAATATCATGAAAAAACTATTTTTGATTTTAGCAG
Organism: Bacteroidota bacterium; assembly: GCA_013203755.1. Classification (GTDB taxonomy): domain Bacteria; phylum Bacteroidota; class Bacteroidia; order Bacteroidales; family Prolixibacteraceae; genus Draconibacterium. The sequence continues at coordinate 2,900 of JABMPI010000648.1, read as the reverse complement.
TTGTATTGCCATTGGCAGTGCTTGCACAGAAAAGCCCGGTTGACAAATTATTTGACAAATATGCCAACCAAAAGGGATTTACCACCGTAAATATTTCCGGAAAATTATTGGGCTTTGCGGCTCAGTTAGATACCGGAGATGAAGCTACCAGCAATATGCTATCGGGCTTAAATGGAATTCGGGTTCTTACCGTTGAAGACGATGAATTAAACAAAAAGCTTGATTTTTATGCTGAACTTGAAAAAGACGGATTTTTTAAAAACAACAATTTTGAGGTTTTGATGGAAGTTACCGAAGAAGACGAAGTAGTGCGATTTCTGGCGAAAGATGCGGGTAATGGTAAAATATCGGATTTACTTTTAATTGTTGGTGGCGATGACAATACACTTATTAGTATTAGCGGAATTATTGATCCGGAAAGTATTGGGAAAATTACCGGAGCGCTGAATATTGATGTGGGGGATATTGATATTAAGTAGTTAGTATTGAGTCGTAAGTAAATCCAATCGAGGAAACAACTAAATCCATTGACCTGCTTACGTTGTAGGATTTTTAAATCATATTTTCGTGAGATGGTCAATTACTGCAATAAATTAGAAACTCAGGGTGTTTGCTCTGAGTTTTTTTTTATGCCCTTTTACTTCCTCAAAAGCTCCAACACTTCCCCAAAAGCCTTTTCTCCTGACCTGTCACTTTCATCATCCCACTTAACCGTTTTATTGGAATAGAAAGGGAGAAAAGATTTTAACGTTTTAAAATCGTAATAAGGGATACTGCCGGGTACAGTGTTAAATGCCGCTTCTACATTATAATATTCGTTTCCAATTAAATCAGCTGCCGCTTCTGTAGGATTCAAAAAGACAATTTTTGAAAACGGATTTTGAAAAGTTGTATAATGTAAAAACGCACTGTTTGATACCCCTTCAACCAGGGCATGAATATTTTTTTGTGCGGTATTTTTTTGAGTCACAAATTGCATCAGCAAATCAATGGCTTCGGCTTGAATTCCAGGAATAGTTTTGCCTGTTAAGTGCGCTCCAAATGTTAAATTGAACGGAACACTTTTAATAAAGCCATCGCCTTTAAATTCAGGATCGTGCAGTTCGCCAATTCCCGGTAAATCGGCAGAAATAATGGTGTAGCCAGCATCTAAAAAGGTGCTGCTATTTTCGTTTAAAAATATTTGTTCTTTTCCTTTCGGATTCAACCAAATTAAAATCTTGTTAGGTTTCGGGTTTTTGTTTTGAATAACAATTACCGGAAGCGCAAAATCTCGTTTGTCGTTTTCAAGAAAGTATTTTTCTACTACCAAATCTTCCGTTATAATTTTTCCTGTAAATACGGCGGCAGTCATTTTCCTCTTGAATTCAATACCCGAAAGTTCAGCGATTTTCGTTTTTAATTCTGCTCCTTTAACTTCCTCTTTTACAAAATATTTTTGATTTAAATTAAATATAGTCTCTCCTTTTATCGACGACTGCAGTTGCCCTGTGGGCGTAACCCAAAGTTCTTCGGGTTTAAAGAGCAAAACTTCATTGTCGGTGTTATTTCCCGGATTATTTAAATGTTTTTGAAAAAAGGCATAAACAGATTCGCGGTTATTTTTTGTCGACTCGTGAATCCCAAAATCTTCAACCATTTGAATGTTGTCGATGGCATTTAAAGCGGCATAGGATTTTTGGGCTTCGGCATAACTTTCGCGTGCTCCCTGCTGACTAAAAAAGTCGTGGGTGGTAGTTACAAGCAACGAAGGTTTTGGTGCCCGTAAATGCAAAAAATCCGGATGATCGAAACCCAGTTTGATGGCATTAAATGGATTTTGTTCGGCATCTTGCGGGCCAATAGATTGCAGCAATCGTTTAAAGTTGGTGACGTAACATTCTGGTGCAGCCGCGTAAATTCGTTTGTCGTAAGCAGCAATCATTGCCGATTGTGTACCTCCGCCCGAGCGACCAGTAATTCCAATTCGTTTTATGTCAACTTCTTTGCGGGTTTCCAAAAAATCAACTGCCCGAACTCCGTCCCAAATAAAATAGTCGGAAAGCGAAGTTCCGCATAAAAGTGTTTGTACTCCTGCAAAAGTATGTTCCGAAGTGGGGCCACCAATTTTCGATTTTCCGGTTTCGGGGTCTAAATATTGCAAACGTTCTCCCTGTCCAATGGGATCGAAGGCAAATACCACAAATCCTTTTTCAACTAAATTCAAAATTACATGTTGGTACACATCGCTGCGAAATCCCAGTTCGGTATGCCCCGAGCAGTAAATTACTGCGGGTGCTGGTTTTTGTCGCTCTTTGGGAATAAACAAACACCCTGTTACATAAAAATTTGGGTGCGATTCAAAAAGTATTTTTTCAACGGTAAACGTTTCCCCTTTTATCTTTTTGGTAACTTTTGCATTCAGTGGAGTTTTTTTGAATTTATCTATCGACACAAAAAGTTTGGAGTGTAAGTTGGTTTGGTAGTTTTTCCAGTCCTCTTTTGTTTCAAGTTTAGCAATCTTTGCTTCCCGTTCATCTAAAAGTTTAAATGCCTCGTTGGTAATTATAGTATACAGTGCCTGGTTGTTGTGTTCGAATAGTAACCATTTTTTAGTTTCGCTGTTTGAATGAAAAACCGACGTATTATATTCCTGTGCAAACGCATTAGCGGCAAAAAGAAATAGGAAGAATATACAAATTGAAAAACGATTCATTATAGTTGAATTAAGTTTGAAAGACTAAAAATAGAAAATTGTTTGTATTTTATGATGAAGGAATACGATATATTCAATACATATAGCTTTTCGGGAATTGAGCAAAGCAAAATCACGAATACCAATTACAAAAATTAAATTAATGAGTAATTTAGGCGTAGTTATTTTTATTTACACCAAAGCAAAAAACTGCGTTGTAACAGGT
>JABMPI010000062.1 GCA_013203755.1 Bacteroidota bacterium | reverse complement strand
TTCCAAAAGAGATCAGCCAGTACCGGTTTAAAATCTATGATCAATTTATGCCCGATGAAATGTATCCTACCTGGCTGCGGTTTCTGAATTCCAGTAATGTGAACCGAAAAGAGTGGCCCTTTGTAAAATGGCTCATTGAAGTCTATTACAAAAACCAGATTGACCAGGATATGGAACTGAATGAATACTACAATGGTGTTTTTGCAGCTCCTACTCTTGGAGTTGCAGGTGCCGAGGGAACCGGAATGATTGGTGTTCAGAAATTACTCCAGGATGGAGTTGATGCAGATACCATCAACAGTATTGCAATGGCTCCCCTGGATGCTGCTACTATTTTTGACCAGGTGGAAGCTTTCACCGATGAAATCGCTGAAGTATATCAGGGAATAAAAATGAATGTTTTTATGTCGCGGAAATGGTTCAAAAAATACATGCAGGATAAACGTGCACAAGGATTTTATCAGAAAACTTCAGATGCTGATATCACTTCTGGTATAGACTTTACCCATCTTGATGTAGTGCCGCTTGCTTCTATGGTAGCTACCAATGATATCTTCTGTACACCAAAGGAGAACTTCCTGCATATCTCACCGGAGACAGTGACAAAAAACTCATTCAAAATAGAGGAAGCCAAACGTGCTGTTGCTGTAATGGGTGACTGGAGCGAAGGGCTGGGGTTTGGAATCGACCAGGCAGTTTGGACCAATGTGCCGAAAACAATTTAAATACTTGTTTCAGCTGATAGCTGTTTGATAGAAAGTTATTGGCTGAAACTTTTTCTTTAACTCATTTATCCTTAATTATGGAATTTACAGATATAAATAAGAACCTGCCACTGGGTGAAAACATGGGTGGTATTAAACAAATAATCTATTTTGGTTTATGGGATGATGTGGAAACATGGCCCACGAAACCGGTTGCGCCTGCCACTCCTGAAGCAAACGCCATACTTACCGGTGAACTGGTCATGAAAACAGGGAAAAATCTATTCTCCATGTACATCACAGATGATACCGGAGAATTTAGTATTGAATCTGTGGGAGAAACAGACGGTAAGTCCTATGTTGAACACCTGAGCCTGTTTCACCCGGGACTACAAAAATCCATTCTTGGATTTATGAATTCTGCAAAAAATGATAACCTTGTTTTGATTGCCACCGATGCAGAAGGGCAGCAATACATCATGGGTGATGCAATGCGCCCTGCTGTTTTTGCGGGTTCACCTGACGGTGCAGGAACAGCCAAAGAGACTGCAGGAAGAAAAGGTGTTTCAATGGAATTCATTTACAAAACCGGAAATATTTACGTTTATGAAGGCACGGTTCCATTAACTCCTGCAATATAATATGTGGCGCAAGTATTTTAAACTGGTAAAAATTGTTCCAGGGAAAATGCATGTTTTTGGATAGGGTACAATAGATTTTTCAAAGGATAACCTTTCCGTTGATTTGTTGAAAATAGTATACGAAAATAAGTTTCCGTATATTGAAATCACAGAAGTAGGGAAGGAGGAACTTTATGGGATTGTAGTGGAAAGCAACCAACAGGTGGAAAAAAGTACTTCGGGTAAAAAGAAAAAGTAAACGAATAAAAACAGTTTAAAATGCCGGAGTTGTCCGGCATTTTTTGTTTGTCCTTTCACCTTCTTCTTATTCAAAATACATTGCTTCTGATTCGAATTGGAGTTTGTCTCGTAAGTCGGTGTTTGATTCAGAAAGTTCGAATTTAAGGCCTGCGAAGTCTGTAAATAAAGGAGTTTACTTTTGTAACGGAAGTTTACTTTTGTAAATAACTGTTTTTATTGCAGGTATAACGCAGAAGTCGGACTTAATGGAAAAACACTAATTATTAATTTATTGAAAATCCAATCAATTGAAACAAAAACAAATACCGGTTATCGACTGGTGGCACTCAGAACAGGACTATCAAACAGGTTTAATGCTGCTTTCTCAGTTTTGTAAAAACAAAACAATCGTTCAAACTTTAGTAAAAAAATCACCAAAGTTTGGTGCTAAAAAATTAGTATATGAGTTGACAAAAGCGGTTCATTTGAACCATCTGGACATGCCGGAACCAACCGACGAATCTAAAGCCAATAGGACTTTAGGATCACAAACAACTTTACAGAAGCTATATAAATCTGTAACAACAAGCGTTGCCGACTCATTGACTCAGTTTCCTAAAATCATTCGAAGAATAAAACACGAATATTCCGAACTTTATAACAAAAGAAGTATCCTTCACCGTCAAATGGCTGCTATCCCGGACGTTAATTCTGTGGACAACAACAAACAACGTTCTGAATTATTTGCAGAGATAAAAAAGCTTTCCAAACGAATGGACTTTCTCTTTGAACAGGTAAAATTGTATGAAAAAGACAACATCATTCCTTCCGAAGATACGGTCTGGATTAAACCTGACATACCAATCAATCAACAAACTGATGTTGCATTGCTCACAAAAAAGAGAACAAACCTGGTTAAGGTAAATTATAAAGCACGGAACTTACTCTTGTATCAGCAAATTGGTAAAGCCGAAATGGAAAACAAAATGCCTGATGGTCCCAAAAGGCAACAGATTGAGTTGCAGATTAAAGAACGAAATGAGAAAATCGAAAAAATAGATTTAAGGTTAAAAGAAATCCATTCAATTGCTATTTAAACCCTCAGATATAATTAAACAGGTTTATGTTTCTCCCCGGGAAGAAGGAAACAAACAACAAGCAGTTTCACTTACTGAATCCGGCTCAGGCTTTTCTTTCGTGGATGAAAACAGTAAACCGCTGACTTTAGCCATTGGTGAACTGGAACAGGGAAAATCAACCCATTATTATAGTTATGGGAATTTTAACCTGGTTCGTTTAATGCTTTATATTATAAAACAAACCGGCCCTGTTCATGCTTTTATGACCTCCTATTCCTTCTCACAAAAAAGTATCGAACAAATCCAACGAAGATTGGAACAAAATCTATTGCTTTCCTTCCGGGTTATTATTGATAACCGGGTTAGAAGTTTAAGTCCAAAACCTTTTCAGATGCTTATGGAATCATTTGATTACAGATGTAGTTCCATTCATGCGAAAGTCGCCCTTCTTTGGAATGACAAATGGAAAATATCAATTGTTACCAGCCAAAATGCTACCGACAATCCCAAACTGGAAAGGGGAACAATTTTTACGGACCATTCCGTTTTTAACTTTGATTTAAATGCGCTTGAAAATGAATACCAACGAGGAAATTTATAAACATTTTACTGCAGAGGAACTTCAGGA
>JABMPI010000647.1 GCA_013203755.1 Bacteroidota bacterium | reverse complement strand
GTGGTGGCGGTGGTTATGGCGGCGGTGGAAGAGACGACAACCGCGGAGGCGGTGGTGGTAACCGTTGGTAAACCACTACTATTAAGAAATATAAAAAAAGGTGTTTGTAAATTTTACAAACACCTTTTTTTTTATGCCTTTCAATTTAGCAGGTAACTTTGTTGTCACCTGCTAAATAAACCAATTTACAACTTTTTCAACCAAGCCTCAGCATCTTCCAGTTCTGTTTTTTCATCTGTTTTTACAGCAAAATTAAATCCGGGCTGGATGCAAAACGATCCATATTCTCCATCTTTATTTAAAGCGATATAACCAATTTGATGCTGTTTATAGTCAGGTATTTTCTTTGCAATCCTTTTTACTGCCTCTTCGCACGCACGCGATGGAGACATTCCGTTGCGCATTAATTCAACGACTAAAAAAGTTCCCAGTGTTTTCATAACTAATTCGCCAGAACCGGTTGCAACGGCACCACCAATCTCACCATCAACAAAAAGTCCGGCCCCAATAATTGGAGAATCACCCACTCTCCCCGGCATTTTAAAACCCATTCCGCTGGTTGTGCAAGCACCAGAAATTCGTCCGTCTTTGTCAATAGCCAGCATTCCAATGGTATCGTGATTTTCAATCTCCTGATTTTCAATATTTATTTTATTGCTGAACTGACGTTTCTCTTTTTTCCATTTTTTCCAGTGTGCTTTTCTTTCGGGCGTTAAAAGCTTCTCTTTTTTGAAACCATTATCAAGTGCAAATTCCAGCGCACCTTTCCCACTTAGCATAACATGTGGTGTTTTTTCCATTACCAAACGAGCTACCGAAATCGGGTGTTTAATGTGCTGCAAATAAGTAACACAACCTGCCCTGCCTTTTTCGTCCATAATACAGGCATCTAATGTAACTTTCCCTTCGGCATCGGGAATTCCGCCATAACCAACCGTTATTACTTTAGGATCACCCTCAGGTATTCGAACTCCGGCTTCAACAGCATCGAGAGAATGACCACCTGCAGAAAGTACTTTCCAGGCTGCTTCATTAGCAGGCAAACCATGGTTCCAAGTAGATATTACAATAGGTAACTTATTGTTTTGAAATGAATTAGTAGAAATACCTGTCTTTGCTAAGCCAATTCCGGCAACAACCAACGAGCTTTTTGTAATAAATGAGCGACGAGAAATCATATCGTATTATTTATATTGTTATTCAAATTAATCGTTGGAAAAATACTGCAATGTTTTTCTATATTTTGAAAAAACAACAGCACGCGAAATGAACCCTAAATATTTTCCTTCGTGGATAACCGCTAAATTATATCGTCCCGAAGTTTCAAATTTTTCTGCAACTACTTCCATTGTATCGGCAGGGGAGATGAAAGATTCGGGCATGTACATTAAATCCTTTACAAATACTTTTTCATACAAGTCTGCTTCAAAAATCAGGTCTTTTACATCCGAAAGCTTAACCATTCCTTTTAAAATTCCATCTTTATCAACTACAGGAAATAGGTTTCGTTGTGATTTTGAAATTGCCTCAACCAGATTTTTTAATGTAGCATCCGGTGTTAACATTTCAAAATCATTTTCAATCAACTGTTTCAATTCCATCGAGCGTAAAATGGCTTTGTCTTTATGATGAGTAATCAATTCGCCCCGCTTTGCCAAACGCTTTGTGTAAACCGAATGCGGTTCAAACCTCATAATTGTAACGTATGCAACGGTTGAAGTAATAAGCAAAGGAATGAACATTCCGTAGCCACCGGTAAGTTCGGCTGTTAAAAATATTCCGGTTAATGGTGCATGCATTACTGCGGCCATCATTCCCGCCATTCCTGCCAAGGCAAAATTGCCTTCCGGCAATCCTAAATCGTAAAATACATTTAAGAGTTTTACAAGAAAAAAACCGGCAATTGCTCCCATAAAAAGGGTTGGTGCAAATATACCTCCATTTCCCCCGGAACCAGTTGTAGCCGCCATTGCAAAAACCTTAAAAACCAGAATTGCCCCCAAAACAATAATAATGAAATATGGATTGTCTTTTAATCCGGGGAAAAATAAGTTATTAAATAATTCAGGACTTTGTCCGTTAAAAATGGTAATTATACTAGAATACCCTTCACCCCAAAGTGGAGGGAAAAGAAAAACCAGAAGTCCAAGAACAATACCACCAATAAATAAACGATATATCCAATTTTTAATACCCGACAGTTTTTGTTCAAAATACATGGACACTCTAGTAAAATAGTATCCCAGTAAACCGGTAAAAATTCCCAATAAAATATAAACCCAAATGTTACTTATTTCAAATGAGCTTACTTGAGTAAATCGTATTAAAACGCCTTCGCCCATAAAGAAATAGGATATAATTGTTGCTGAAATGGCGGATAACAAAAGGGGAATCAAGTACGCCATAGTAAGATCGAGCATTAATACTTCCAGCGTAAAAACAATACCGGCCATTGGCGCGTTAAAAATTCCTGCAATTGCTCCAGCCGCACCACACCCAACCATTAAGGTTACGTATTTATAACGAAGTTTAAAAAGACGTGCCAGGTTGGAACCTATTGATGCGCCTGTTAAAACAATAGGAGCCTCCGCTCCAACCGAACCACCAAAACCGATGGTTAACGAACTGGCAAACATTGATGAATATGTATTGTGGGATTTTAAACGACTACTTTTCCGTGAAATAGAATAGAGAATTTTTGATACTCCATGCCCGATATCATCTTTGATAATGAATTTTACAAATAATACCGTAAGGAAAATCCCGATTAAAGGATAAACTAAATACAAATAGCTAAAGCCATCAAACTCAATCCAATGGGTAAGTTTTTCAGCAACAAAATGGATTGAATTTTTTAGAATCATAGCTGCTAAACCACTCAATAGTCCAACAACTAAACTTAAAATGTAAAGGAAATTCCGTTCAGAAATGTTCGCAATACGCCAGGCAACAAGCTTGTTTAGCAAACTTTTTGATATTTGTAACCCTCCATTTTTAAACATGCGAAACATCTATAATTTGTTTTCTGTATTTCGTAAAAACCCGTGCACGGGAAATAAAACCGATGTATTTTCCATTTTCGATAACGGCTAAATTGTATCTTCCTGACGATTCAAATTTATTCGCTACAATTTCCATACTATCATTCGGATCGATGTGAAATGCAGGCATGTACATTAATTCGCTAATTTTAACCGTGTCGTACATTTCGTGATTAAAAATCATGTCCCGAACATCATCCATTTTTAGCATTCCAACCATATTTCCTTCCGCATTAACAACAGGAAATAAGTTCCTGTGATTTCTGGAAATGGCAACAGTTAAATCACGTAATGTGGCATCGGGCGACAATATTTCAAAATCGGTTTCAATTAGTTTTTTTACTTCAATCATTTGCAAAGCGTTTGCATCTTTGTCATGTGTCAACAACTCTTTCCGTCGGGCCAACTGAATGTGATACACAGAATTAGGAGTAAAAGCCCGAACAACGATGTAGGCAAAAGTTGCTGTAATCATCAAAGGTACAAATAACTTGTATCCACCGGAGATATCAGCAATCAGAAATATTCCGGTTAATGGCGCATGCAAAACTCCTGCAATTAATCCGGCCATCCCAATTAAAGCAAAATTATTTGTATTTACCTGACGGATTCCCAACATATTTACAATTTGTGCGAAAAACATTCCGGTATTCACTCCCATAAACAGTGTTGGTGCAAAAATACCTCCTACTCCACCTGCACCAAAAGTTAACGAAGTGGCCACAATTTTCAGCAAAATTACAAAAACGAGCAAAACTAAAGCTGCCCAGAGCTCTTCCCGCAAATCGTAAAACAAACTGTTGTTGAAAAGGTATTCCGTATTACCAGCCAAACAAGCGTTAATTGCTTCGTAACCTTCACCAAATAACGAGGGAAAGAAAAAGATTAAAATTCCCAATCCGACACCACCAACCATAAGTTTTGTCCAACCATTGTTTAGTTTATCAAACAATCCGCCAATATGCATATACATCTTAATGAAGTAAACCGATACAAATCCTGCAACAATTCCCAATACAATATAATAGGGCAAATCTGCCAATTCAAATACCTGCTTAACCTCAAAAGGATACAAAACGTCTTGCCCCAAAAACAGATATGAAGTTACTACTGCAGTAGCCGAAGACAATAAAAGAGGAACCAGGGAAAACACTGTTAAATCAATCATTATTACTTCAACAGCAAAAACAATTGCAGCAATGGGAGCCTTAAAAATAGCTGCCATTGCTCCTGCACAAGCACAGGCCAGCATTAAAATTGTATTCTTATAATCCAATCTGAAATATTTTGCCAACCACGAGCCCCAGGCAGTTCCGGTAGCAACCGTTGGTCCTTCCAAACCAACCGATCCACCAAAACCAACCGTCAACGAACTGGCAATTACCGAGGAAAATAAATTGTGATTACTAATCTGACCTTTGCGTTGAGACATACTATACAAAACATTTGGAATTCCGTGCCGCACTTTGCTCCTAATAACATATTTCACCACCAGAACAGTTAGAAGAATTCCTAACAGTGGCAAAGCAAAATAAATGTAATTGTGCATTTCATGCGAAACAAGTGAATTCGCCAGCCGATGTGTTAACCGAACCGCATTTTTAATAACCACAGCTGCCATTCCAGAAAGCACGCCAACTAAAATACTTAGTGCAGTTATAAAACCGCGCTCACTCATGTTTTTCAGGCGCCAACGATGAAACCGTGCAATAATGTGTATTCTTTTACTCATTCAGAACGCAAAAGTAACAAAACCGAGGGTTACACGAAAGATTGATGCAACTAAACCTGTAATTTTTTTGTTGGGTGAATATTTCTTTTATATCTCCGTTTCCATAAAATACATTCCCTTTCACAAAAGTTTTTTGAACTCTTTCGGTGTAATTATCAAGCAAAGCTTGACAATTCGGTAGGTGAAATCGTAAACGTTTAATTAAACCCCCAATAAACGAAAAGGAAGGCGTAAATATTTGTTTAAACCTCAAAAAACTGAAAAGGAAGTCGTAAACGTTTGTTTAAACTTCAAAAAACTGAAAAGGGGAGCATAATGATTTAATTAAACCTCAAAAAACAAAAAAAGGAAGAAATAATCATTTGATTAAGGCTTCAAAATTTGAAAAGTAGACAAGTATTACTTTGCCATTTTACAGGTAAACTAAACCATCGAAGGCGACTTTGCCCGTACCATTGTACAAATATTGCAGATAATAAAGAGGTGGTTAAAAAACAGAGGAAGAAGCCGGAACCGGGGGAGTAGAATTACAGATTTTATATCCTTGCCGTTGGTTTCAACCAACCGATTAAAGGTGAAAGAATGGGCTTTTAGCCCTTGGAATTTTGGGTTAAAAACCTGTAGTATTTGTTATTTCGTATTCCGTCCTATGAATGGGGCGGCAAAAGAGTTACTCTTCATTTTTACACAATCTATAAAAACCAGGATACACAAACTTTCACATATAAAAAAACCCCGTCCGTAGACGAGGTTCTTATTTATATTAACCTGAGTTATTAGTCAAGTTGAGGACCAGCAGCAACCAATGCTTTACCTTCTTCGTTGTCGGTATATTTTACGAAGTTTTTGATAAAACGACCACCTAAGTCTGTAGCTTTTCTTGTCCATTCTGCAACATCTGCATAAGTATCACGAGGATCTAAGATGTTAGTATCAACTCCTGGAAGAGCAGTTGGTACTTCTAAGTTGAAGATTGGAATAATTTTAGTTTCAGCTTTTTCGATTGAACCATCAAGGATTGCGTTGATAATACCGCGGGTATCTTTAATAGAGATACGTTTACCTGAACCATTCCATCCAGTGTTCACTAAATAAGCTTCAGCGTGGTTAGCATCCATTTTCTTCACTAATTCCTGACTGTATTTAGTCGGGTGCAAAGTTAAGAAAGCAGCTCCAAAACATGCTGAGAAAGTTGGAGTTGGCTCAGTAATACCTCGCTCAGTACCAGCTAATTTAGCTGTAAAACCTGATAGGAAGTGATATTGAGTTTGATCGTGAGTTAATTTTGAAACCGGAGGTAATGTACCAAATGCATCAGCAGAAAGGAAAATAACTTTATGAGCGTGACCTGCTTTTGAAGGTACAGCAATATTCTCGATGTGATCGATTGGGTAAGAAACACGAGTGTTCTGAGTTACAGAACCATCAGTGAAGTCAATTTTACCATCAGCATCAACAGTAACGTTTTCTAGTAGTGCATTACGTTTAATCGCAGCAAAAATTTCTGGCTCTGAATCTTTATCTAAATCAATAGTTTTTGCATAACATCCACCTTCGAAGTTGAAGATACCTTCGTCATCCCAACCGTGCTCGTCGTCACCAATTAACTGGCGGCTAGCATCTGTAGAAAGTGTAGTTTTACCAGTACCTGAAAGACCAAAGAAGATAGCAGTGTCACCATCTTTGCCTACGTTAGCTGAACAGTGCATAGAAGCAATACCGCGTAATGGCAAGTAGTAGTTCATCATAGCGAACATACCTTTTTTCATTTCACCACCATACCAGGTGCCACCAATTACCTGCATTTTTTCAGTCATGTTGAAAACAGTGAAGTTTTCAGAGTTCAAACCTTGTGCTTCCCAGTTAGGGTTAGTAGTTTTAGAACCATTCATTACAACGAAATCAGGCTCGCCAAAAGCAGCTAATTCTTCTGCCGTAGGTTTGATGAACATGTTAGTTACGAAGTGAGCTTGCCATGCCACTTCCATAATAAAACGAATTTTTAAACGAGTATCTTCGTTAGCTCCACAGAAAGCATCAACAACGTATAATTTGTTACCAGAAAGTTGTTCTGTAACTATACCTTTAAGTTCAGCCCATACTTCTGGAGTTATAGCTTTGTTATCGTTTTTTGCAGTTTCTGAAGTCCACCACATAGTATCTTTGGTAACATCATCCATTACAATGAATTTATCTTTAGGAGAGCGACCTGTAAAGATACCAGTCATTACATTAACAGTATCTAATTCTGTTAACTGAGCTTTTTCAAAACCTTCTAATTCAGGTTTCATTTCTTCTGCGAAAAGAACTTCGTAAGATGGATTGTGAAGGATTTCCTGTACGTCTACAATGCCGTACTTACTTAAATTTAAATTTGCCATAACTATCTAATAATTAACTTAATATATCTATAATTCTTTGTATAAAATCGGTGAGCAAAAATAGTTTATTTTTCCTATTTAGATTGAATAAAGATTTGATTTAGGTCTTTTTGCATACCGATTAAACATTCTCTTAACAATTCTATTGTTACGGTTGTTTTTATAAAAAAGTTTTACTCCTTAAAAACAAAAAAACGCTGTGAATATAATTGTCACAACGCTTTTTATTGAATTTCAATATTTTATACCAATTAGGACCTGGGATGAACCTGATGAATTGTGCTTCGTAAATAATCGCGATCTAAATGCGTATAAATTTCGGTTGTTAAAATAGATTCGTGCCCAAGCATTTCCTGAACTGCCCGTAAATCTGCCCCACCATTAATTAAGTGTGTTGCAAAGGAGTGCCTAAAAGTGTGTGGACTTATTTTTTTACCCAAATTAATTTTTTCAGCCAGGTTTTTAATTATAGTGAAAATCATTACCCTGCTTAATTTTTTACCCCTTCTGTTTAAAAACAGTACGTTTTCACTCTCTTTACTTACATTCAAAGTTTTTCTATATCCACTCAAATATGTATTAATCTCAGTAATTGCTCTGCCGCTTACCGGAACCAATCTTTCTTTATCAGCTTTTCCTTCAACTTTCACAAAACCCTGATCGAAAAACAAATTAGTAATTTTTAAATTTACCAGTTCAGAAACGCGTAAGCCACAACTGTACAATGTTTCAAGCATTGCTTTATTACGTTGCCCTTCAGCTTTGTTTAAATCAATACCTTCAATTAAAGTGTCAATTTCTTCCATCGATAAAATATCGGGTAACTTCCTTCCGATTTTTGGCGATTCTAACAATGCTGTTGGATTTGCAGTAATTTTACCTTCAATTAACAGATATTTGTAAAACGATTTTATCCCGGAAATTGTCCTTGCTTGTGTTCTTGGACTTACTTCGCGTTCATTCAACCACTCAACAAAACTTTTAAGATGTTGAAGTTTCACTTTCTCTGGAGCTACCTTTTCAAATTTAGCTTCTAAAAATGCGATCAGTTTATTGATGTCATTAATATACGCCGCAATTGAATTTAGCGACAAAGATTTTTCTAGTTTTAAGTAGTTTTCGTAACCCTTTTTTCCATCCTCCCATTTCATAGCTTTCTTTTTTATATTTTTACCAACTAACAAATTACTATTTTTTTTGCAAAAATGGCAATTATCTTGTTAAATAAAACATTTGTATTGTTTCATTTACGCTTTACGAGACATAAAGTTACTACAAAATAAATTAATATGAAATAGCATGAATATACTGATAATGAATGGCCCAAACCTCAATCTACTGGGGGTTCGCGAAAAAAGCATTTATGGCTCCCAAAACTTCGAAACCTATTTTGAAGAGTTAAAACTAACTTTCCCTGATAATAATTTTGTTTACTATCAATCTAATATCGAAGGAGAAATTGTAAATAAAATTCATGAATATGGATTAAAATTCGATGGAATAATAATAAATGCCGGTGCATACACGCATACATCTATTGCAATTCGGGATGCAATTTCAGGAGTAAATACAAAAGTTGTTGAAGTACATATTTCAAATACATTAACACGAGAAGACTTTAGGCACAAATCGGTAATTGGACCGGTCTGTTGTGGATGTATCATGGGCTTTGGCTTAGGTTCATACAAACTGGCTGTTCAAAGTTTTTTAATCAAATAGAGTGTTACAGTAATGTCCAATCTTAAGTTTATATTGTAAATTGCAGGCTATTTGTTATAACAGCAATATATAATTTTTACATTTGCGCGCTTAAAAAAATAGAATGAGACAAACAAAAATTGTTGCAACAATATCGGATCAACGATGTGAAGTAGATTTTATCAAATCGTTATTTGATGCGGGGATGAATGTTGCACGAATAAATACAGCTCATATTACTGCGGAAAGCTGCAAAATATTAATAAATAATATTAGAGCGGTTTCTGAAAATATTGCCATTTTAATTGACACCAAAGGTCCTGAAATAAGAACTTGCAGCGTACAAAATGAGATTAGTGTTTTGGAGGGCGAAAAAGTGTCTTTCTCTTATTCTCCGGTTGATACAGAAGTTGCGAATATTTGTGTTAACTATGAAAACTTTGTTTCTGATTTACAAAAAGGAGATAAAATATTAATCGACGACGGAGATATCGAATTTACCGTTGAAGAAAAATACTCTGACTACCTTCTTTGCCACGTTGAAAACAGTGGAATAGTCAAAAAGAAAAAAAGTATAAATGTTCCGGGAGTAGAGATAAACCTGCCAACACTATCTAATAAAGACAAAGAATTTATCTCTTTTGCCATTAAAAACAATTTAGATTTTATTGCCCACTCATTCGTTCGAAATAAAAAGGACGTATTGGAAGTCCAAAAACTGCTGGATAAGGAAAACAGCAAGATTAAAATTATAGCAAAAATAGAAAATCTTGAAGGTGTAGAAAAAATTGACGAGATTTTAGAAGCTGCTTACGGAATTATGGTTGCACGTGGCGATTTGGGAATTGAACTACCCGAAGAAAAAATACCAACAGTACAGCGTAATTTGGTTCGCAAAGCCATCTTAAATAAAAAGCCGGTAATAATTGCCACGCAAATGTTGCATAGCATGATCGATCACCCTCGCCCAACACGAGCAGAAGTTAGTGATGTTGCCAGTGCTATTTATATGCGTACCGATGCAATTATGCTTAGTGGCGAAACTGCTCATGGTAAATATCCGGTAGAAGCCATTCACGCAATGGATAAAATCGCGCGCGAAGTTGAACCCGATAGAGATAAACGTTACGATATTTCAATTCCACCAATAAAGAATGAAATTCCGGCATATTTGGCACAATCAGCTATCCGGTCTGCTAAAGAACTTAAACCCCGTGCTATGGTAACTTCTACAACCACAGGGAAAACAGCTCGGTTTTTAGCTGCTTATCGTTCTATTGTTCCGGTATATGCAAAGTGTCATTCGCAAAGAGTTGTACGCGAGCTTGCACTTTCGTTTGGTATACATCCATCGTATCTGGAAATAAAGCAGAATAAAATTGAAATTCAAAAGGCAGCCATTCAAGAATTAATTTTAGATGATACAATAGATTTAAACGACCTTATTATTTATATGGGTGGTAGGTTTGGAGAAGATTGTGGTGCATCGTTTATTGAAATTTCAACAGCGGATAAACTATTTATTAAACCTCCGGATTCTCAATTAATTAAATAATTTATCGAAAATCAATTTCATCCACATCTGGAAATTTACTGGCATCAAAAACAAATTCAGAATCTGGCAAATCTATATCTGTCTCCATCTTTTTAACTTCAATAATATACAAATTATCATCGGTACCATACAATATTGCCGAATGAATCGTCATTGTTGATTTATTGATTGAGACAGAGATTTTTGCAACATCGTGTTCTTCACTATCAGGGAAAAGATCTATTTGATAAATGGTAATGTTTCCATCTTTTTTTTCAGCCACAAATTTTGAATCAAAGCCCTTTTCGTAAATGCTAAAAAGTGCCGATGGATCCATTAAATCGCTACTCTCTTCGTTTAAATTGGAAATGGTAACCTGGTTTCCATTTTTCATGTAATTCCAAAGCGTTGTACCATCAGAAAACACTTTAATCCCACCGTTTACATCGGGTAAATTCACGCAATATTTTTGTCCTTTTATTTTAATTGAACCGTCATTTTTCTCATCAATCTCTAACTCTTTATTTTGCATCGAAAAAGAAAAATCAGCTTTTATAGTTGAATAGGAACGTGTTTTTTCACTCACCTTGTCTAATATATTCTTCGCCTTTTGGTCTTGCTGAGCCCATACAAAAACGGCAATAAACAAAACTATACTCGTTACTAAAACTCTTCTCATCTCAATTTTATTTTATAAACTATTCAATAATTTTTCTAAACTGTACTCATCTTGTAAAAGTACTTGTCGGGCTTTACTTCCTTCACTTGGGCCAACAATTCCTGCGGCCTCCAACTGATCCATTATTCTTCCGGCCCGATTATATCCAATAGAGAACTTTCGCTGAATCATTGAAGTAGATCCCATTTGATTAGATACCACAATTCGTGCCGCATCCTCAAAAATTTCATCTTTGTTATTTAAATCTACCTGGCCTGGCCCTGCTTCTTCGTCTCCTGCATATTCCGGAAGCAAAAATGCTGTTGGATATCCGCGCTGTTCAGCAATAAATGCGCAAATTCTTTCCACTTCCGGTGTGTCAACAAAAGCACATTGTACGCGAGTAACCTCGCTATTGGCCGAAATCAACATATCTCCCTTTCCAATTAATTGATTTGCACCTGGCTGATCAAGAATGGTTCGCGAGTCAATCATAGAAGCCACTTTAAATGCAATTCGTGCAGGAAAATTTGCTTTAATAACACCGGTAATAATTGTTACGGACGGGCGCTGAGTGGCAATGATCATGTGAATTCCAACTGCCCTTGCCAACTGTGCAATTCGTGCAATTGGCAATTCAATCTCTTTTCCGGCGGTCATTATTAAATCGGCAAATTCGTCGATAATAACCACAATATATGGCATAAATTTATGCCCCTTTTCCGGATTTAGTTTACGACTAATAAATTTTTTGTTATACTCTTTTAAATTTCGTGCATGTGCTTTTTTCAACAAATCGTAGCGACTATCCATCTCCACATTAATAGAGTTGAGTGTAGCTTTAACTTTTTGAATATCGGTGATTACCGCTTCTTCTTCGTCAGGCAATTTCGCCAGATAATGCTTTTCTATAATTGAATAGAGATTTAACTCTACCTTTTTGGGATCGATAAAAACAAACTTCAATTGGGAAGGATGCTTTTTATAAAGCAACGACGTTATAATTGCATTCACCCCAACCGACTTACCTTGACCGGTAGCACCTGCCACTAAAATGTGTGGCATTTTAGCTAAATCTATCAAATACGTTTCATTGGAAATTGTTTTTCCAATAGCTATTGGAAGTTCGGCTGTGGTTTCCTGGAATTTTTTCGAAGCAATTACCGACCGCATTGAAACAGCTTCCGGATGTTGGTTTGGCACTTCAATTCCAATGGTTCCCCGTCCTGGAATAGGAGCAATAATACGAATCCCCAGTGCTGCTAAACTTAAAGCAATATCGTCTTCAAGATTTTTTATTTTTGAAATTCGAATCCCTGGCGCAGGAACAATTTCGTAGAGTGTAATGGTTGGCCCAATGGTTGCTCTAATTTTAGTAATCTCAATTTTATAATGTCGCAACGTTTCCACAATTTTATTTTTGTTGGAAATCAACTCTTCGTTACTTACATCTGCATTTCCAAAACTGTGGTCATCCAGCAGTT
Organism: Bacteroidota bacterium; assembly: GCA_013203755.1. Taxonomy (GTDB): domain Bacteria; phylum Bacteroidota; class Bacteroidia; order Bacteroidales; family Prolixibacteraceae; genus Draconibacterium. The sequence continues at coordinate 13,874 of JABMPI010000647.1, read as the reverse complement.
CAAGTGTCGGGAATTTATAACTTGACAAATCCAAGGTTGGATCGTAATCCTCCAACTCGTCTGGTTTTACTTCATCGGTTTCTTCCTCTACAACTTTTGGCTTAACAACTAATTTCAATTCATTCTCGTCTTCCTTTTCATCCTCAATAGTTTGTGGTCTTTCAATCTGCATCTCTTCAACCACAAGCTCTTCATCATCGAAATCGGGCTCAAATATTGCCTTTACAACATCATCCTCATCAATAATCTTCGAAATTGAATTATCAAAAATAAACTCTTCTGTTTTTTCTTCTGGTTCTATTATTTCACTTTCAACCAATTTCTTTTTAAACAAGCCAATAATAAATGCATAGGAATTTTCAAAACGAACAATTACAATAATTAGTCCAGAGAAAAAAAGTAAAAAAACCAAGCCAATAACACCAATCAATGAACTCAGCCAACTGCTCATAAAAAAGCCATATTGTCCCCCCAAATAAAAGGAAGAACCTCCAATGGGGCTAGAAAAGATTAGTCCACACACCAGTGAAATCCAAATTAAAAGCACTAAACTATACAAGAAATTTTTCCCATACTTCACCAAATTACGACCTAATATTTTGAAGCCGGTAATTACAAGCAGATAAATAAATAGAAATGAAGCGATTCCAAATCCACGGTTCATTATTAACTCGGAGAGATACGCTCCAAATATTGCGGCTTTGTTTTTTACACCTGATTTTACAACAAACTCTGACCAATTTAAATCGAGTTTGCTTTGGTCGGCGGTACCATAAAATAAAAAAGAAACAAATGCCACAAACAGATAAGCAGAAATCAATAAAACCGATATTCCAACAATAAACTTAAATTTCTCGTTCTTAAGAAAAGACACTCCTGTTTTTTTCTTTTTACCGCTAGCTTTTACTGGCTTTTTTCTTTTTATGGCCATTTAGAAGTTTTGTTTATTAAGATGCAAATTTAACTAAAAAACCATGGAAGCAGTTCAATAATTTCATCTTAAAACAGATTCATATCAAAAACAAAATGTTAATAAACCTCATTCTCCTCAATTTAATTTGAGATTTTTGTGCAACTCTGTTTTGCAAAATGTTATAAACTTTGAAAAACTGATAAAACACTGTACTTAATCTTATTTTGAATTCATAAGTTTGCTTCAACGCATAACGAAACAAAATAAAGAAAATTGCCGTTGTCGCTTTTGGAGGAAATGCTATTATTTGGGAAAACGAAAAAGGAAACATTCTTTCGTGAAACGATGCAAACCTGCAAAATTGCAGAAATCAAAAAAACTATATAAAGTATAAACTATGGCATTCAATTTAAAAAACCGGAATTTTTTGAAATTGCTGGATTTTTCAACCGAGGAAATTAATTATTTAGTGGAGCTTTCGTCAACATTAAAGGCAGCAAAATATGCAGGTACAGAAAAACCTCAATTAACTAATAAAAATATTGCTTTAATATTTGAAAAAGCATCAACCCGAACGCGTTGTGCTTTTGAAGTTGCTGCATACGACCAGGGAGCAAAAGTTACTTACCTTGGACCGTCCGGTTCGCAAATTGGTCAAAAAGAATCGATGAAAGACACCGCGCGGGTTTTAGGCAGAATGTACGACGGAATTGAATATCGTGGTTTTGGACAAAACATTGTGGAAGAATTGGGTAAATATGCAGGTGTTCCTGTTTGGAATGGCTTAACCAATGAGTTTCATCCAACACAAATACTTGCCGATTTTTTAACGATGAAAGAACATTCTAACAAACCACTATCAAAAATTAAATTCTGCTATTTGGGCGATGCCAAAAACAACATGGGAAATTCGTTAATGGTTGGTACAGCAAAACTTGGGATGGATTTTAGGGCCGCCGCACCAAAGCAGTGTCAGCCAACTAATAAATTACAAAGCCAATGCAGAGAAATAGCCGAACAAACAGGTGCAAAAATTACTATTACTGAAAGTGTAAAAGAAGCCGTAAAAAATTGCGATTTTTTATATACCGATGTTTGGGTTTCGATGGGTGAACCCGATGAAGTTTGGGCAGAGCGCATTAAACTTTTACTCCCCTACCAGGTGAATAAAAAAGTATTGGATTTAACCGGCAATCCAAACGTTAAATTCCTGCACTGTTTACCTGCTTTCCACAATCGCCAAACCAAAGTGGGTGAAGAAATATTCAGTAAATTTGGAATCGAAGCAATGGAAGTAACCGAGGAAGTTTTTGAAAGCAAAGCATCTGTAGTTTTCGATCAGGCTGAAAATAGATTGCATACGATAAAGGCAGTTATGGTGGCTACTTTGGATTAGATTATCTGAAATGGTAAACTTATTTAACAACAATAACAATTCAAGTAAAATTTGATTTCGAAAAAATAATTTCAACATTCCACTCAATTTACTGATTAAAATAATTCTATCTTTTGGTGTATATTATCAAAAAGCCTTAGTTCACCACTTGAATGTTGTAATTCCATTAAATAAAATGCACTGTTCATGTTATTTAACTAATAATTAATAGTTGTAGTTAATTTTTTTTCGATATTTGAAGAAGAAAAAACAACCCCAAAATAAATTAAATAAACAGTTTACCCATCCCGCAATTATGAATTTAATCCTTATTACAAGTGCCATTCTGCTCAGTTTTATTTTAATTCTACTCTCAGTTCCTCCAATACTTAAAGTTGCCAGAACTAAAAATCTCTTTGAACCATTCGAAGAAAGGAAAATACATACGAAGATAATTCCGCCTTTGGGAGGAGTAGCTATTTTTATTGGATTTACTCTTAGTTCAATTATTGCCACCGATGGATTAAGTTTCGACTCATTAAAATACATTATAGCTTCAGTTATTGCAATGTTCTTTATTGGGCTTAAAGATGATTTATTAAATATTTCTGCTCGAAAAAAAATAATTGTACAGGTAATTACTGCTGTTATTCTAATTACTCTTGGTGATGTACGATTTACGAATTTTCATGGAATTTTAGGAATTTATGAAAATTGGATTTATAACCAGTATCGTTTTGTCTCTTTTTGCTATGGTAGGAATCATAAATGCTTTCAATTTAATTGATGGAATAGATGGATTAGCTTCTGGAATTGCAATAATGGCGGCTACAATTTTTGGAGTTTGGTTTTATCTCGCAGGACATATCCAATTTTCAATTATGTCGTTTGCTTTAGTTGGTAGTGTTACCGGTTTTTTTCTTTATAATGTATTTGGAAACAAAAACAAATTATTTATGGGAGACACAGGCTCATTGATAATTGGGATTGTTATTTCAACTTTGGTTATAAAATTTAATGAATTCAATATTGTTAAATCAACTTCATTTGCAATTGATACTGCTCCGGTTATTTCGTTTGCAATAATAATAGTTCCTCTTATTGATACTTTACGCGTAATGACAATTCGGATTATGAATGGCAAGTCTGCATTTATTGCAGACAACAATCACATTCATCACCGTCTTTTACTGCTGACACCCAGCCATCTCAAAGTAACTTTACTTATTGTTTTTATAAATATTATTATAGTTGCTTTTGCATTTTTCTTAAATAGTATTTCATTAAATCCAACTATTCAACTTCTATTAATCTTTCTAATTGGGCTCACCTTTTCGCTACTACCTTCTCTTATTTTAAAATTTAAATTGAATAAAAAAGTAAAATTACCCCAAATTTCTACACACTATTCGTAACTAAATATTGGTTTTTTTTCTAATTCCTTTCAAACAAAATCTAATCTAGAAGTCCCAAATCATTATTGGAATTTTCATCAATATCTGCTCCACACTCGAAGGGATTTTATGTTTTGTTTGCAATAACTAATTTGTCGGAAAGCCCAGTTACCAGCCAAATGTAAAATTCTTGCGTTGTTTACCTGCATTCCACAACTGTGCAACCAAAGTTGGCAAAGAAATTTACCAAAAATATGGAATTGAATCGATGGAAGTAACTGAGGAAATTTTTGAAAGTGAAGCATCTGTAGTTTTTGATCAGGCAGAAAACCGATTGCATACGATTAAAGCAGTAATGGTAGCTACATTAGGGTAAATTTCTTTTTCAACCTTTTTTTTTCTAATTCTATTAAATTTAGTTTCAAGTGTATCAATGTCTATTCATTTATTAAGTAAAAAATTTCATCAGCAGGCATTTCAAAAAGTGGATGACCTTGATTATCTAATCCAATAGTCAATAAATTATTATTTCGTATATTGTTAAAAAAGAATTATGAATGAATCATTAAAACTACTGGACGACATACGATTAAACTTCAGTGCCGATAGTTTATTTTACTAAACATAACGCTTGCTTTTATCATGTTTGGAGTTGCGTTAGAACTCAAAGCAGAAAAATTTAAACATGTAATTACAAAACCAAAACCAACAATTTTAGGAGTATTAGCACAATTTGTAGTATTACCTTTATTAACACTCATTTTAATTTTTATAATTAATCCTGCCCCAAGTGTTGCATTGGGAATGATTTTGGTTGCAGCTTGTCCCGGAGGAAACGTTTCAAATTTCATGACTGCTCATGCAAAAGGAAATACTGAACTTTCTGTTGGTTTAACCGCAATTGCCGATTTTTCTGCTTTAATAATGACACCCTTTAATTTTGCATTTTGGGGCGGTATTTATTCTAAAATTTATTCCTCAGCATCCAGTATGGTAATTCCAGTTGAAATAGATGTGGTTGAAATGATTAAAACAATGATTGTTTTACTTGGTATTCCCTTGGCACTTGGTATGCTTTTTTCAAAGTATTTTCCAAAAGCAACTAAAAAAATCTTGAACCCAATAAAAATAGCATCTATAGTTATTTTCGGAGGATATATTGTAGCAGCACTAGCTAATAACTTTGAATACTTTATAAAATATGTTCATCTGATATTTGTAATTGTTCTAATTCATAATGCATTGGCATTAGCTACTGGTTATTCAATAGGGAGGATATTTAAACTAGAAAAGAATAATGTTCGGACTCTTACAATTGAAACTGGTATTCAAAATTCAGGATTAGCCTTAGTTCTAATATTTAATCCTAATTTGTTTAATGGATTAGGTGGAATGGCATTTATTGCTGCCCTTTGGGGAATTTGGCACATAGTTGTTGGTTTAAGCATCTCTACATTCTGGGCATACCGTCCTATAAAATCCATTTCACAATGAAGCCTTTCTCATTATTCATTATAATCTACTAATACTAATGATTTGTTCAAAACTCTGCTAAATATCATAACAAATAATTCTACCGTTAACGTTAACGGTAATTAAATTTTATTAGTTTTGCAAAAAAAATTCATCAAAATCAAAATTTATGATTCTAGGCTTATTAAAGGAATACGGTTCTGAAACCCGTGTAGCTTTACTTCCGGAGATTGTAAAAACCTTTACCGACCTGAAAGTGGAAGTATTGGTGGAGCAAGGAGCCGGAGAAACTGCGTTTGCAGCAAATGCCGATTACGAAGCCGTTGGAGCGAAAATTGTTTCGCGCGCCGATGTTTTTGAGAAGGCAGAAGTTTTATTACAAATTCAGCCACCGGCTGATGGAGATACAGAGAAAATTAAAAAAACTCAGGTTTGGATAAGCGCGTTTAACCCGCTTTGGGATACCGATCTGGTAAAAACATTCCTGGAAAAAGGTGTCACAACATTTAGTCTCGATTTAATTCCACGTACTTCGCGTGCGCAGGCAATGGACATTTTGTCGTCGATGGCAACCGTTTCTGGTTACATGGCAGTTTTAGATGCTGCAATGAAATTACCAACATTCTTTCCTATGTTTATGACTGCTGCCGGGACTATCCGTCCGGCAAATGTTTTGATTTTGGGAGCCGGAGTTGCAGGTTTGCAAGCCATTGCAACCTCAAGAAAACTGGGTGCGCAAGTACAAGTTTTTGATGTGCGCTCGGCAGTAAAAGAAGAGGTGATGAGTTTGGGTGGAAAATTTGTTGAAGTAGAAGGTGCTACCGAAGACAAAGCTGCCGGAGGTTACGCAGTTGAACAAACCGAAGATTTCAAAAAGAAACAGCAACAAGTAATTAACGACCACGCTGCCAAAGCAAATGTTATTATTTGTACTGCTCAGATTCCGGGAAGAAAAGCTCCGCTTTTAATTCCAAAAGAAGCAGTGGAAGCAATGAAGCCGGGTTCGGTAATTATCGATTTGGCTGCATCGAGTGGTGGAAACTGCGAAGTGACTAAAAACGACGAAACCGTTGTTCACAATGGAGTTGCAGTTATCGGGCAATCGAATTATCCTGCTCAAATGCCAGTGGATGCCAGTCGCATGTTTGGTAAAAATGTGCTGAACTTTATGAAACTCATAATTGGAGAAGAGGGGGCGCTAAACCTCAATTTTGAAGACGACATTGTAAAAGGAACTTGTATTACTCATGCAAAAGAAATTTACAACGAACGTGTTAAATCAATAATCGAAAAAGAATAAATAACAGATATGGAACAAGTATTACAGTTTTTCTTTGAATATAAAGAAGCGATATTTATTATCGCCTTATCCATATTTGTGGGTATTGAAGTGATTTCCAATGTACCCGCTGTTTTGCATACTCCACTTATGTCAGGAGCAAATGCAATTAGCGGTGTAATTATTATTGGTGGAATTATTCTTGTTGGTCACGCCGACCTTTCAACCTTTTCGTTAAGTCTGGTTTTGGGGATTTTAGCCCTGATTTTCGGAACATTAAACGTGGTAGGTGGATTTGCCGTTACCGACAGAATGCTTGAAATGTTTAAAAAGAAAAAAAAGTAGGAAATCATGGATAAAGTAATAGGAATATTTAACGGAATGGAATTTACCATGGGCGATTCGCTATTGGAATTAAGTTACCTGATTGCCGCACTTTTATTTGTTTATGGATTGAAATTGCTTTCGCATCCGGCAACAGCCAGAACGGGAAACCTTTGGGCTGCAGGCGGAATGGGATTAGCAATGCTAACCACCCTTTTGTTGCATAAAGACGCAAACGGAACAGGTATACCACTTACAAACGTTTGGATTATTTTAGCTGCTATTGGCGTAGGTTCTGCCATTGGCTGGATGGTAGCCAGAAAAGTTAAAATGACTGCGATGCCTCAACTGGTATCTATTTATAATGCTACCGGTGGTGCTGCGTCGATGTTGGTTGCATTATTAGAATATCCAAATGCAATTGCCGGAGATATTGGTTCAATTTTGGTAACCGTTCTTGGTTTAATAATCGGTGCAATTGCATTTAGTGGAAGTATGATTGCTTTTGCAAAACTCGATGGTAGAGTTGGCGATATTATGAAACCATTTATGACTTACCTGAATCTGGTTTTATTGATTGTAACATTGGGACTGGGAGTTTATATTACATTCTCTCCAAATCCACCAGCCGAAATGGTTTGGGCAATTTATGGACTGCTATTAATTTCGCTGGTTTACGGAGTTATGTTTGTAATGCCAATTGGTGGTGCCGACATGCCCGTTGTAATTTCATTATTGAATGCACTTACTGGTGTTGCAGCTGCAATGGCCGGATTTATATACGGCAATCAGGCGATGATTTTAGGTGGTATCCTTGTTGGAGCAGCCGGAATGATTTTAACCATGTTAATGTGTAAAGCAATGAACAGATCACTGTTAAATGTAATTATTGGTGCATTTGGTGGTGGCGGAGCTGAAGGAATTGAACACGAACAAGGAACTATTAAAGAGATTCAATTAAGCGATGCTGCTGTACTTTTAAGTTATTCGCAGAAAATTGTGATTATTCCGGGTTACGGTTTGGCAGTTGCACAAGCTCAACACATTGCACACGAATTAGATTCATTGCTGGAAGGGAAAGGAATTGAAGTAAAATATGCCATTCATCCGGTTGCAGGTCGTATGCCGGGACACATGAATGTACTGTTGGCTGAAGCCGATGTACCTTACGAACAACTGGTTGAAATGGACGATATTAACCCGGACATGCCAAACGTTGACGTTGCTATTGTAATTGGTGCAAATGACGTGGTTAATCCAGCTGCGTATGACGACCCAAGCAGTCCGATTTACGGAATGCCAATTATCGATGCTCACTTGGCAAAAAATATTATTATCATGAAACGTGGTATGGGTAAAGGTTATGCAGGAATCGAAAACTTCCTGTTCTTTAACGATAAAACCCGCATGTTATTTGGCGATGCAAAAAGCTCGATTCAGAAATTGGTGAATGAAATTAAGAGTATGTAGAAGAAGTAGAAAGTAATTAGTCGTAAGCTGTAAGTAAAAAGGCTGATACTAAGAACTTATGAAAATGCCATTCCATTCGGGGTGGCATTTTTTTTTTGTCGTTAATTAATAGTGACATTTAAAATCGTATTTTTAAGTTTTAATTTTCAAATGAGCAAGTCAATCAACATAAAAGAATCCATTTTCAAGCAAATAATTAAAATTATTGACGAACGAATTGAATCAGCAAAACAAGCAATCCAATCTGCCAAAGAATCACGCGACAACGAAACAAAAAGCAGTGTGGGCGACAAATACGAAACCGGGCGTGCTATGATGCAAATGGAGCTGGAAAAAAACAGGGTTCAGTTGAATATTGCATTGAAACTTAAAAATGAATTGGAGAAAATCAACCTTCATAAAAAATTTGATACCGTTGAATATGGAAGTTTAGTTACGGCAAGCAACGGAATTTATTTTATTTCAATCGGAATAGGGAAATTAGAAGTTGAAAATGAAACTGTTTATTGTATTTCGCTGGCATCGCCAATTGGGAAAATATTACATGACAAAAAAGCTGGTGACACATTCAAATTTCAGGGTAAAGAACTAACGATAGCAAAGATTATTTGATTTGGAAATACATTAATTTTATAACGATTTAAGAATTTTACCACAAAGTTGCACAAAGGATATACGAAGCTGCACAAAGATTTAACAATTATCTATTTCAAATAAGTCAGCCGAAAATTTTTATCTGAATTTATTAAATGGTCTTTTCCATCAGTTAACCATTCAATATTAAATAGCCAGTGTCAGGAATTTTGTTTGTGTGAGCACCTTTCAAATTGCTTCAAATTATTCAAGCTACAAATATTTCGCAGCTCTGCTGCTAATCAAATAATATCACAAAAAATGAATCCTTACCACAATATCAAGATTATAAAACAAGATTTTAATCAATGTCTGAAATCTTGTTTATCTTTAAATCTAAAATTCAATTAAATGAAACGAACATGAAATTTAATCTGCGATATTTCACAAACAAGCAGGATTAAATTTCATCGAGAGTTCCATACGTTGCAATTAAAAATAAAAAATTATAAACGGATGAAACGAAGAAACTTTATATCTGCAGCTGGACTAGCAGGACTGGGATTAACTTTTAGCTCTTTCAATTCTGATACAGAACGAAAAAAAACAAAAAATATTCGGGGAACTTTTTCAACAACTGATAACCGGGTTTCTATTTATACCAACGCTCAGGTTAAACCAGCCCGCATTTTTCACATTACCGACACACATCTTTCTTTGGATGACGAACGGGGAGTGAAATACAAGCAGTTTAGTAAAAGAATGGCAGGTGCATATAAAAGCAACACGCACTTTCAAACCGAAGAAAAATATTCAACCAAAGAAAGTTTTGAAAATACATTACAATTGGCAAAAGAACAGGATATAGATTTTCTTGCACTTACTGGCGATATTTTTAGTTTCCCATCGGAAGCCGCTGTTGATTGGGTTTTTCAAAAATTAAACGATACCGGAATACCATTTGCTTACGTTGCTGGAAACCACGATTGGCATTACGAAGGAATGAAAGGAAGCAGGCAGCAACTTCGCAAAACCTGGACAGAGAAACACCTAAAACCAATGTACCAAAATAACAATCCACTTTATGCTGCCTACGATTTTAATGGTGTGAGATATATTTGTATCGATAATTCTACCTATGAAATTTTACCCGAACAGCTGGACTTTTTTAAAGCTCAGGCAAAAAGTGACACTCCCATAGTTTTACTTATGCACATTCCACTTTTTATGCCGGGTAGATCCATGGGTTTTGGTTGTGCCAATCCTAACTGGGGAGCCAAGTCGGACAAAAACTTCAAATTAGAGCGACGCGAACAATGGAGAAAAGGCGGACACACAAAAACTACAATAAATTTTTATGAGAAAGTTTTTAATGCACCTAATCTATTAACTGTTTTAGCCGGACACACACACCATCAATCGCTTGATATTAAAAATGGTATTCCTCAAATTGTATCGGGACACAATGCAACCGGGTATTATTCCGATATTCAAATTGATAGTTTGCCTTAGAAACTATCGAAATCCCTATACAATATTTTAACTTTTGTTACGTAAATCATAAAGAGAATATTCAACAAAAGAATTGCACAAAAAAATATCAATACTATTTCTTTTTCTAATTGTATGCATCGTACACATTCATGCACAAGAACACGTATTCCGGCCGGGAGTTTTGTTGAATTTCAATGGAATTCACGTTCAGGGTGATAATGAAATTTATTGGAACAGCAGCGATGGAAAAATCTGGGGCACAGGAGGAATTTCATTCGGTGCATTTGTTACTTACGATTCATATAAAAAATTTGTTGGAACTCTTGAATTACGTTATATCCGAAAAGGAAGTTTGTACGAATTCATAAATACTTTCGGACAACGTGAGTTTGAAAGTTTAAAACTAAAATATATTGAAATGCCTGTTTTGTTGGGGATGAAAGGCAAAACAAGAAAACGAGATTATCTTTTTGAAACCGGACTTGCCTGTGGCATGCTCATCAATTCTGGACTTCTTTTCGATGAACTTACCGAAAGAATAGAAACGCCAAACGCAGCGGATTTCAGAAAATTAGATCTTTCATGGATTGCAGATCTTAAATTTCATATCGATAAAAGAAAAAATTTACTTCTGGGATTTCGATTCGAATATTCCATTCTTTCCGTCCACAAATTCTACAATCTGCATAATATGAATTACGGGATTGAACTAAATTATTTCTTATTCAACAAAAGACTTTAGAATCAATAAAAATTATCCCAGCTCTCACTCATTTCATCTAAACAAAAAGTAATTTTAGAATAGAAAAACTATTTTTACAAAAAAACCAATCGATGAAACGGAAAATTACCTTAATACTACTGATTCTCTCAGTATTAATTACTTTTCATTCCAACGCCAAAGAGCATCAAAATAGTCAATTATTAAAACGACTTCGGTTAGTAGATGCAGAAGCATACCAATTGGCAATTGAAGACCAAAACAATAATTCAGAAAAATACCTGACTACACTTTCTCAATTTGAAAAAGAGAAGGTGGAGTTGTTAAAAGGCATTCAAAATAATAGCGCTGAAACAGTAAAAAGAGCCTCCGAATTATTGGCAATTTTAGATGAAGGATTACTAGCCAATCCCTTACTCGATTTCGATAAAATCATACTACTTCGGCGCGACCTTGGAGAAAAAGCAAGAACAGCACTTAGCGGAAGTTTGGGAATGGCTCCGGCAAACCACAATAACAACGCAAGTATCGGACATCCAGAAAAAGGATGGAAAAACGAGATTTCGGTTTTATCCGATTTAAAAAACACCAGAAAACTTAAAACTCTCTACAAACCGAATAGGGGAAATATAATAAATGATTTAAGCCTCAATTTTAATGGTGATGAATTGATGTATTCTTCCATTGGAACAAATAATCGCTGGCATTTATTTTCATTGAATACCGGATCTGGAAAAACAGAACAAATAACTCCAACCGACATTACCAACTTCGATTGTTTCGATGGCTGTTATTTGCCCGACGGTAGAATAACTTTCTGTTCCACAGCAACATTTCTGGGGCTTCCTTGCATAAACGGCCGACCCAGAATGAGTGGCCTTTACCAGATAGAACCGCAGACCAAAAATATTAGACAAATAACTTTCGACCAGGATAGCAACTGGGAACCTGTGGTAATGAACGATGGAAAAGTTCTCTATCAACGTTGGGAATATTCAGGTTTGCCACATTCTAATTCGCGCTTACTTTTTACGATGAATCCTGATGGAACATCTCAATTGGCACATTACGGCTCCAACTCCTATTTCCCCACTGCATTTTTTGGAGCACGACCAATTCCTGGACATTCATCGGCAGTTGCAGGAATTGCCACTGGTCACCATAGTGTTTCGCGTGCAGGAAGGTTATTAATTATCGACCCAACAAAAGGCCGCCACGAAGCAGATGGTGTTGTGGCAGAAATTCCTCATCGCGGCAGAAAAGTAGAACCCATAATTCGCGACCGTTTGCCGGATGGGGTTTGGCCGTTGTTTATGAACCCATTTCCATTAAGCGAAAAATATTTTTTGGTAAGTATGAAAGAGTCGCCGGATGCACTTTGGGGACTTTATTTGGTTGATGTTTTTAACAACATGACTTTGTTATATGAAGCCGAAGGAGAAGCAGTTATTGAAGCACTTCCTTTTGCTTCCCGTAAAACACCACCAGTAATTCCAGACCGTATTGACCTTAAAAGTAAAACGGCAACCGTATTTTTACAAGATGTTTATTACGGCCCCGGATTAGCGGGTGTTGAAAAAGGTGAAGTTGAGAAACTACGAATTGGCTCTTATTTTTTTAGTCCATACGGACAAGGAGGACTTTTGGGAACAATTGGAATGGATGGTCCGTGGGATGTAATGCGCATATTAGGAACCGTTCCGGTTGAAAAGGATGGCTCCGCTATGTTTACCATTCCGGCAAATACAGCAGTTTTTATTCAGCCTTTAGACAAAGAAGGAAAAGCCTTGCAACAAATGCGCAGCTGGTTTACCGGCATGCCCGGAGAAAAAGTGTCGTGTATTGGTTGCCACGAAAACCGCAACGAGGTTGCTTTGCCAAAAATGAGTATAGCCGCCCGGAAAAAACCGGCAGAGATTGAAGAGTGGTATGGTCCGGCACGTGGATTTAGTTTCCGCCACGAAGTACAACCTGTTTTAGATAAATATTGCGTGGCTTGCCACAACGAAAATAGAGAAAAGCTTCCTTACCTAAAAGGAGACAAAATGTTAAACGATTGGGACACGCAAATTGCAGGAAAAGCAGATCCATCGTACGGAGGTCATTTTTCTGAATCCTATGCTCAACTGCACCGTTATGTTCGTCGCCCGGGAATTGAAAGCGACATGCACATGTTGCAGCCCATGGATGTTCACGCTGATCAAACTGAACTGATTCAATTGCTAAAAAAAGGACATCACAATGTTCAATTGGATCAGGAATCGTTGGAAAAATTATATTGTTGGATTGACTTTAATGCACCGTATCACGGGCAACGTTCTGAAATTCCGAACTACCATGAAGACGCGGACAAAAGCGTGGTATGCATGATAGAAAATGCAAAGAAATATGCAAATCTGGAATTGGAATTTGATAACCTACCTGAGCCCGGACCAAAACCAGAACCGGTGTCCCCTGAAAAATATGCTCCTATTGCCAACATTGATAAAGGACCTAAAAGCTGGCCCATTGAAACAAAAAATGTTCACGATATTCAAATTAGATTAGCAGAGTATAGAAAAGAAATTCAGCTGAATAATGGTATTTCTCTAAAGATGATAAAAATTCCAGCTGGCGAATTTCTAATGGGAGGAACAAAAAACAGAGATGAGCAACCACAATCGACAGTAGATATTAATAAAGCATTTTGGGTGGGACAGTTTGAAATTACAAACGACCAGTTTGCATTGTTTAATTCAACACATACCAGTGGCGACGAACATCGCCATGGTTATCAGTTTGGTCGTGCGGGTTATCCGTTAAGCAATCCAACACAACCGGTTGTGCGTGTGTCGTGGGAAGAGGCGATGGAATTTTGC
>JABMPI010000646.1 GCA_013203755.1 Bacteroidota bacterium | reverse complement strand
CTCCTTGATTTTCAAAACTTCGAAAGCCTTGTATTTGAAGCCTTCTTGACAAAGACAGTAAAAAATAGTAGTTTTCTTGCTGACACTAAATATCTATAGCAATGAAAAGAACAAAAATGAAAAGCGGTATATTTATAGCAGCAATTTTAAGCATCTCTTTTTTCAATATCGGATGTAAAAAATCAACTACAACAAGTAAACCCAACATTATTATATTTTTTACCGATGATCAGGGTTATGGAGATTTGGGCTGTTACGGAGGAAAAGGTTTTGAAACTCCCAACATCGACCAACTGGCAGCGAACGGAATTCGATTTACCGATTTCTATGTTGCAGCATCGGTTTGTACACCATCGAGAGCGGCACTGTTAACAGGCAAATATCCCAGGCAAGTTAATTTGCATGTTGGTGTTATTTCGCCCTTTTCAACGCATGGTTTAGCACCCAACGAGATAACGTTGCCAGAGGTACTAAAACCTGTGGGATACAATACAGCAATGATTGGCAAATGGCATCTTGGTCATGCTTCGAAAGAGTTTATGCCCAACAATCAAGGGTTCGATTATTACTATGGCGTCCCCTACTCCAACGACATGGACGGCCATTTCTACAAACACAATAATTTTCAATCGCCACCACTTCCGTATTTCAAAAATACGGAACAAGTTGCCGAAGGACTCAATCAGGATTATTTGACAAAAACATGGACAGAAGCGGCTGTTGAATATATAAATTCAGCAAAAGAAAAACCTTTCTTTTTATATGTTGCCCACAATATGCCGCATACTCCGTGGCATGCTTCAGAAAAATTTAGGGGGAGTAGTGAGCTGGGATTATATGGCGATATTATGCAAGAAATTGATTGGAGCATGGGAGAAATTGTAAATGCTCTAAATGAAAATGGAATTGCAGAAAACACGATTATAATATTTACTTCGGACAACGGACAACAAGCATTAAAAAACGGGGGAAGTGCCGGGCCGCTGCGCGGAAGCAAAGCACAAACCTGGGAAGGAGGAATGCGGGTTCCGGGAATTATTAGCTGGCCGGCTAAAATTAAAAAAGGCATTGTTTGTACAACCCCGGTTACTACCATGGATTTACTGCCAACACTCACAAACATTGTTGGAGGCGATATACCAGAAAATTCAAATATTAAAGGCCGAAATATATCTCAAATACTTTTTCATCCGGAAAAAGAAAATAAGGATGTTTTTGAATTCGTCTATTACAGTCGCGATGGAAAACCGGAGGCAATTAGACAAGGCAATTGGAAATTACATATTGCCAAAAGTCGGGGTTGGAATAAAATGGATGGCGAGTTCCCACTCAGCTTATACAATCTGAAAGATGACATTGGTGAAACAAAAAATGTGGCTGATGAGTTTCCTGAATTGGTTGAAAAACTTACTCAAAGGATTGTTGAATTGGATGTAGAGTTACAATAATTAGTCTTTGCAAGAAAACCCCAAATACTGCGTTACTCTTGTTTTTGACTCTTTCTTATCAAAGACTTAAAAATAGGTAGCTTTCTTGCGGGAACTAATTAAATTCGGTATAATTTGCTAATGACAGATTGTTTGGAGTTGTCATTTCGAATCTCGAGGCAAGAGTGAGAATTGAAGATCAGCGAAACTAAATCTGTTTATTAAGGGAGAGAAATGACAAGCAATTTGAAGTCTGTCATTATTAACACCTTTCATTATAACATCCAAAGTGTAAATATCTAACTAATTCTCTCTGGTAAAAACAGGATTTTCAGGTTTCGATAATCGGGGATTAAAATTATACCCTTCCAAATCAAAAGCCTGCAAACTATCCACATCGCTTATGTTATTTTCCAAAATAAAGCGGGTCATCAGTCCACGGGCTTTTTTCGCAAAAAACGAAATCATTTTATAAGTGCCATTTTTAAGATCTTTAAACTCCGGCGTTACAATTTCAGCCTTAAGCTTTTTTTTGTCGATGCTTTTGAAATATTCGTTGGAAGCCAGATTTACCAAAATACCACTCCCCGACTCAGCAACAGCTTCATTTATTTTTTTAGTAATCGCAGGATTCCAAAATTCGTACAGATTTTTCGAGCCGTAATATTTCATTGCAGTACCCATTTCCAAACGGTAGGGTTGAATAATGTCAAGGGGTTTTAAAACGCCGTACAATCCCGACAAAATCCGCAATTTTGTTTGAGCCAGTTGCAGCTGATCTTCCGAAAGTGTTTCTGCTGCCAAGCCCTGATATACATCGCCATTAAAAGCCAGTACTGCCTGTTTTGCATTCTCGGGTGTAAATGGCAATTGCCACGATTGAAATCGTTGAAAATTCAATTCACCCAAATTTGCAGAAATACCCATAAGTTTTGAGAGTTGTTTGGGACTCATTTTCTGTAGTCGACCAATCAGCTTTTCCGAATCTTCCAACATTTCGGGCATCGTAAAATTAGATGTGCCTGGAGCAGTAGTATAATCTAATGATTTTGCAGGTGAAATTACTATTAACATTGTTTTGCTGAAAATATATATTTCAAGATTAACGATTCTATTCCGTTAAAGTTCATAAAATAAAAAGTAATTTGTGTTCTACAAACTCTGCTGAATAGATAAAATCGCCTGCTGAATTCCCTGTTTATCCTGCACAGAAATACCCTCCACTTTCAAAGCTTGCTGATACAATAAAATGGCCTGTTGTTTTTTGCCGTCTTTCATATAAAGGTCTGCCAGAAAACTGGTAGCGGTTAAATATTGTGGGTGATTTGTCAAAATTCCGGTAAGCGTTTTTATCGCCTCTTTTTTCTGATTATTCTCTACCTGATAATAAGCCAGAGTATATGCATATTTAGGCTCTTCGGGAGCTGCATCGGCTGCAATTTTTGCATAAGAAACTGCTTCCTGAATACTTCGTTGTGCTGTAATTACACTTAAATTGTATGCTGCAACCGGCTGCTCGGGATTTGCCTGCAATGCTGCTTTTAATGCTTGCTCAGCTTCAACCAATTTGCCTTGTTCTGCTAACAATAATCCTAAATTTAAATTAGCAGCTTCGTTATCCGGGTCGAATTGAATTGCCAGTTTTAAGTTCTCTTCGGCTTTGGCAGTGTTGCCAATATACGAATACAACACGCTACTATTAATAAGCGGCATTAACGACTCTGGATATAAACGTGCCGCAACTTCGTACGATTCCAATGCTTTTTGTGCATCTCCTCTGTTCTGATGAAAGATACCCAAATTATAATGCGAGCTCCAATCGTCGGGGCGGGTAACTACCGAGTTCATATATTCTTCAGTAGCTTTTGTAACCACTGGTGCATCGGCAACAGAAAACTGGTTGGGTGCAAATGCAGCCAAAGAAGCAGCTGCCGAAATACGTACCAAACGGTACTCATCTTTACACGCAATAACCAATGCATTTTTTGCTTCTTCTGTAACTTGCCCCGTTAATCCAGAAGCAGCTGCTGCACGCACCAATGGCGAATCATAGTTCAAAGCTTTTATTATTGTTTCCCATTTCTTATCCTCATAACAATTGGCCAGCGTACGAATAAACGACGTTAAAACCACCTCGTTTAATTTACCCGCATTTACATGAGCAAGCATTTTATCTAAGTTCTTCCATTCGCTGCTGCGAGCCTCTTTAATCAATTGCGCCCAAGCCATTGTTTCATCCTGGTAATTGCTGTTTTTACGTTGTTTAACCACGTTGTTTGCCCACTCCGCCGACTTTTCGGTGTGGCACATGTTACACGCGTTGGGCGATTCAAATCGAATTGTTCCTTCCGGCATTGGTGGACGGAATGAGTGGTCGCTGCGAATCATTCGCCCAAATTCAGATTTTGGCATGTGGCAGTTTACACAAACTGCGCCTTCGCTTCCTACTTTGTGTCCCGAGTGTGTTGCCACATTTGCAGCATTTTCTATATGGCACGATGCACATGCCTGATTCGGATTATCGGCAAAGCGGTTACGTCCACTGGAAGTATGACAGGTTACACAATGTAGTTTACTATTTGCCACACACTCGTTCATATTCCAACCGGTAAAAGTGTAATTCTCTCCCAAATCGCGACCATCGGGATAGAAGTCAGTATTTTCCAAAGTTGTTAAATCGTAATTATCGAAATAGCGGTCGCCCGGCATATAACTTGGCGTAATGGGCTGCATTTTTGCATGGCACGGCGCACACGACGAATTATGCTGTTGTTGCGTAAATGTTTTGGTTACAATCAAACCAATATCTTCAAACTCCTCTCCTTCTTTTGCATTCCGAAAAATACGAACATGTTCGCTACTTGGTCCATGGCAGGTTTCGCAATTTATTCCGGGCTCGTTCCATGTTGAGTTGTATGAATCGGTGCTTAAATCGAAATTGGTATTTAACTGGCTAACATGGCAACTGTAACACGACGAGTTAAAATTGTACATCCTGTCCATCCATGGCAATGCCTCATCTGCAGGCATACTTCCATCGGGAAAATGACGAACCGCCGACTCCGGATTATTGTACCAGATTTTACGATTCACATCATAAGCCAAAGGTATGGTTTGCAGTTTTCCCTTTTCAAGCATGGTTAGGAAATAAGAAACATTCTTTCCCCCCAGCGCCCAAACAACTTCATATTTTTTAGTTGCATCACCATCTTTTTCAATCATAAACATCGACGAATCTTCAAATGCCACGCGATATATTTTTCCTTCCAACGAAAACTCTTCACTTTCAGGTAAATTTTCATCCTGTATATACTTTAGATTTATAGGTTCCATGGCCTTCCCATGGTGCGAAGGAGACCAAAGTTTATAGAAATTTTCGTGACACTCGATACAACTTGCCGAACCGGAAAATACAGCTTCTTCTACTGGTGCACTTTTTCGTTGTGTACAAGATACTGAACTCAACAACAAACCAATTCCTAATAAATAAAGTAAATTTCTTCCCGCCATGCTTTCAATTTTTTGGATTACAAAGATTACGATTATTTGCAAGAAAAAGAATAGATACAAGAGATTGGGAGCTTATTTAGACAAGCCAAACCAACTAACCAAGTATTACTTTGTTTTTTTTCAGGAAAAGGCTTTATTTAAAAATGAAAGATTATTTTTGAGATGCTATTAAAAAACCAACTCTAATATGAAAATCGGAATTCTTCGCGAAGGTAAAACGCCACCAGATAAACGGGTACCACTTACTCCTGAACAATGCATTGAAGTACAGCAGAAATTTCCCAACGTTTCAATATTAGTGCAGCCCAGCCCTATTCGGAGTTTTAAGAATAAAGAATATTCAAATCTCGGAATTAAATTGAATGAAGATTTGAGTGATTGCGATATTCTGCTCGGAGTAAAAGAAGTTAGAATTGAGGATTTTATTGAAGGGAAAATCTATCTGTTTTTCTCGCACACCATAAAAAAACAGAAGTACAACAGAAAGCTACTACAAGCAGTTTTAGAAAAAAATATACAACTGGTAGACTACGAAGTTTTAACCAACAAAGAAGGTTTTAGAATTATCGGATTCGGACGATTTGCCGGATTGGTTGGTGCCTACAATGGTTTTCGTGTATTTGGATTACGCGAAAATTTATTTGAATTAAAACCTGCCCACCTATGCGAAGATTTGCTTGAAATGTATTCTGAATTAGATAAAATAAAAATTCCACCAATTAAGATTTCGGTAACTGGTGACGGACGAGTAGCAGGTGGAGTTTTAGAAATTTTAGAACATTTAAAAATTAAACGGGTTTCACCTGAAAGTTTTTTAACTGAAAAAGAAACCAATCCGGTTTACACGCAATTACTTCCTGCAAACTATGTTCAACGAAAAGATGGAAACACTTTTGATTTAATACATTTTTTCAATCATCCCGAGATGTATGAGAATGCTTTTCAACCCTTTGCAAAAGCTACTGATATGTTGATTGCTTCGGCGTACTGGCATCCCAAAGCTCCGGTTTTATTTACTGCAGATGAAATGAAACAAGCTAATTTTAATATCTCTGTAATTTCTGATATTACTTGCGATATTGAAGGTTCTATTCCTTCCACAAAAAAGGCATCAACCATCGACGATCCATTTTACGATTACAATCCGGAAACCGGTGAACTGGAAACGGCATTTTCTAACCTTAACAATATTTCTGTTCAGGCTGTAGATAATTTACCTTGCGAATTACCCAAAGATGCTTCTCTCGATTTTGGCAGAAACCTTATCGAAAAAGTTTTCCCAAGTTTGTTTGGAAATGATGTTGATGAAGTTGTTAAAAGAGGTTCCATTACAAAAGATGGAAAACTAACTAAACGGTTTTCTTATTTACAGGGATTTGCGGATGGGGAGTAATTTTTATTTAATATCCGTCAGATGAATCTGACGGCAAAAGATATCTGGACAACAAATATTCAAGACTCTATCTTTTGCCGTTGGTTTCAACCATATTCTTCATTATTATACAATCCGTCAGATAAATCCGACGGCAAAATATATAGACAATAAATATTCAAGGCTATATCTTTTGCCGTTGGTTTCAACCATTTTAATTTATTGTCATACTAACCATCCGATAAATCGGACGACAAAGGATATGCTAATATCCTTAATTCAAGGTTATATCTTTTGCCGTTGGTTTCAACCAACGGATTTATAGAATTAATAAAAACTAAAAACGCCACCCATCCGAAGACAAGTGGCGCATAAATATTATTAGATAAATAATGATATTATTTTATCAACTCAACACTTCGCTTAACAAATTTGTCGAGGTCGGCACCTTTTAACATTCCATTGGCAAGCAAGGCTAAATCTACCATCTGTTTTGCCAGTTTGTTATCTTTTCCAAATGCGGAAAGTTTCGAACGTTTTGCCTCTTCCAAACCAGCCAGATCTTTATTTAAATCATCGAGTTTTTCTCTATCAGCTTGTGGAATCTCTTCCTCCTTTTTATCTTTTTTTGCATTTTCCAATGTACTAACTTCAGTTTTGCGGGCAGTCAAATTCGTATTTAACTCTTCCAACTCTTCACCTAAAACTTCTGTTTTTGCTTCAAATACATTTTTCACCAAAGGGTGAGCATGAT
>JABMPI010000645.1 GCA_013203755.1 Bacteroidota bacterium | reverse complement strand
GTGCCTGGTAATGCCGAAGTTGTCCGGGTTCGTTTGGGTCATCATATTTTCCGGTTAGAATTTGTATGGCGTGACCAATGTAACGCAAAGGCGCAAGTCGCGAATAAATTAGAAAATAAAAACCACCGCCAAGTAGAAGGATTAAAAGGGGAGTTCCCCAAATTCCATCAGAGATTTTTATGATGAGTTCGCCAATGTTTTCAAGCATTCATTAAAGAAAATATAAAAGGGTTTAAAAAACAACTTTTTGATATTTGTGTTTTTCTATTTCAACTGAACCTTTACAAAAACGGGTAAATGGTCAGATGGAAATCTTTGGTTTTTCGCATCGGTTAAAACTGCATATTTTAAAACGTCGACACCACCCTGTGTGAAAACATAGTCGATTCTTGTTTCCATGGGTGCATCCCATTTAAAACTGGTGAATGTTCCAACTGGACCGTAAGGTGGAGTTTCAGAAACTTCGCGACTATCTTTCATAAAACCTTTAATCAGGGCAATTGGTTCCGATTCAGGTGCAAGATTAAAATCACCGGTTAAAATGATAGGTAATCCTTGGTTGCCGCTAATCTCTTTTATTTTGTCCCGAATTAAGAAAGCTGAGTTTTTACGTGCTTCATCGCCACGGTGGTCAAAGTGAGTGTTAAACATGACGAATTGTTTTCCGGTTACTTTCGATTGAAATTTACCCCAGGTAACCACCCGGTTGCAGGCGGCATCCCATCCTAATCCAGGCTTCTCGCAATTTTCTGATAACCAAAAAGTTCCATTTCTTAATAGAATGAATTTCGTTTTGTCGAAGAAGATAGGAGAGAATTCACCTTTTTTTATTCCATCGTCGCGTCCTACGCCAAACCACTCGTGGTTAGGTAGTTCCTTTTGAATGTCGGTTATTTGTTCGTAAAGCGCTTCTTGTAAACCAAAAATTTCGGCATCATGAAATTTTAATAAGCCGGTTACCATTTCAATTCGGTTTGGCCAGGCATTTACGCCATCGCCCGTATTGTTGTACCTAATATTAAAACTTACTATATTCATTTGTTGTGCAAATAATGTTGCTGGAAATACGAATAAAATCAGAATAATTATTTTTTTCATTTTGAACAAAAATTAAATGGTGTATATTTTTCGGTATTTTGATCTCCTTCAATAATTGTGTGTCTGTAGTCGCCTTCCTTTTTTACTACAAATGTATTGCAAAAATCAATAATTTCATCGAAATAGACTGTCATTGGTTTATTCGCCATTTCGTGGCCAGCTCCACAAGTTGTGTGCAGCCAGTATGGAACTTCCAATTGTTCTAACTTTTTTGCAATGGTATTTGATCCGTGTAAAATCAAGTAGCCATCTTTTCCTTTATCGCAATAATGATGCGGGGCAGTGGCATAAGGAACTAAATTGTCGTCCGTTCCATGAAATAATAAGGACGGAACAGCCGATTCGTCGTAAAGTGAAATTGTGTCTGGAATTGCTCCGGCCATGCTAATTACTCCGGCAAAAGAAACCGGTCCGGATTCCAGACCATAACAATACGGTGGTTGATAGGCAGTATTTAAAATAGCTTCGGCTCCTGCGCTGCTACCTGCGAGAATTATCTTTTGCGGGTCTATTGCAAATTGTTCTCGATTTTCGATAAGAAAAAAGGTAGCATCCTGGATATCTTCAACCGCTGCATAAAAAGTATTTAGTTTGTCATTTGCCGGGCAGTCGCATCCAAAGCCACTTGCTTCCCCTTTTCTGGTTAAACGGTACGACATAGAAACAACCACATATCCGTAACCTGCGAGTCGGTTGCAAAATTCCGGCACTTCTTTGTGGCTTCTTGTACCGTTGCTAAATCCTCCTCCATGAACATAAATAAGTGTAGGTCTTGCCAATTCAGAATCGTATTCGGGAAGGTAAATGTCTAAATCTAAATTTTCACCATTTTTTGTTGAATAGGTATAAGTTTCCATTAATATTTCGTCGAACAGAGACTCGGAATATCTTGCTTGTCCAAAACTTAGGGAAGTTATTAGAATAAGACAAATGTAAAAAAGTGTGCTTTTCAACATGTTAAATTTTTTTGTGAATATAGTTAAAATGAAGAAAATTGCGGCTTATAAAAAGAAAAGATGGAACAGTAAAGTTCCATCT
>JABMPI010000644.1 GCA_013203755.1 Bacteroidota bacterium | reverse complement strand
TATGACCGGGGTTATACTAATTTGACCGGAATTGAATAGTTCTTGCACTCTGACCGAACTATATTCGGTATAAATTTTTCAAATTAGATATTTAAGTTTTATTTGTAAGTTTGAGACGATTAATAATACACTTAAACCTAAAAAGATGAAAAACCCAAGTCTGTTTGTTTTTATTTTCATATTATCCTACCAAGCTTCTTGTACTCAGGATTTTACAGAAAACAAAGCGGAATTAAGTCCGTCGCATACTTTATGGTATAGCCAACCCGCAGAAGTTTGGACAGAAGCTTTACCAGTAGGAAATGGACGATTGGGTGCTATGATTTATGGTGGCACAAAAGAAGAAACCATTCAATTTAACGAAGAAACTTTATGGACAGGCCAACCGCATGATTATGCGCACGAAGGAGCTCACGAATACTTCGATGAACTACGACAATTACTTTGGAATGGGGAACAGAAAAAAGCCCACGATTTGGGGAATGAACAATTTATGTCGCAACCGTTTGGGCAGCTTTGTTATCAACCATTTGGAAATATTTTGTTGAGTTTCTCAGGTCATGAAAATGCTGTAAATTATAAACGTCAGCTAAATCTTCAAAACGCAATTTCATCTGTTTTTTATGAAGTGGATGGTGTAAATTTTAAACGTGAAGTGTTTACTTCAACTCCCGACCAAACCACCGTTGTTCGTATTGAAGCAGATAAAAAAGGAGAAATAAATTTTGCTGCAACATTAGATTCACCTCATTCAAAATATGAAATTTCGGTAGAAGGTGATGTTGTAATTTTAAGGGGATTGGCAAATAATTACCCTGAAAAAAATATACGTGAAGGTGTGTACCCCGAAAGTAAAGTAACCTTTGAAGCCCGTTTAAAAGTAATAAATGAAGGTGGTGAGTTGGTTCAGAATGGAAATTCAATTCAAATTAAAAATGCAAAAAGTGCCACGCTCTATTTAGTGGCAGCCACAAGTTTTGTAGATTTCAACGACATTAGTGCAGATCCTGCAAAACGATGCGAAAATTACCTTGCTCAGATTGAAGGTAAATCCTATCAAAATATAAAAAACAGTCATATTTCCGATTATCAGGAATTATACAATCGGGTAGAATTAGATTTGGGTGAATCTGAGATTTCAAAACGACCAACCGATGAAAGGTTAAATACATTTAAACAAGATGAAGATCCAAGTATGGTTGCACTGTTGTACCAGTACGGAAGGTATTTATTGATCTCCTCTTCCCGCCCGGGAACTCAACCTGCCAATTTACAGGGAATTTGGAACGACAAACTTGCACCACCGTGGGATAGTAAATACACCATTAACATAAACACCGAAATGAATTACTGGCCGGCGGAAATCACCAACCTTTCGGAATTGACTGATCCGGTAATTCAAATGGTGGAAGATTTGGCGGTTACAGGGCAAAATATTGCAAAAGAACATTATAATTTAGAGGGTTGGGTAACACACCATAACACCGATATTTGGCGAGGTGCAGCCCCAATTAACAATGCGAATCATGGTCTCTGGCCAAGCGGAGGTGCTTGGTTGAGTCAACATTTGTGGTGGCATTATCAGTTTACCGGCGATAAAGATTATCTAAGAAACAGAGCTTACCCAATATTAAAAGAAGCTTCCAGATTTTTTGCTGAATATTTAGTTACAGATCCAGAAAATCCAGAATGGCTGGTTAGTGGGCCAAGTAATAGTCCTGAAAATGGTGGTTTAGTAATGGCGCCAACAATGGATCATCAGATTATCAGAAACCTTTTAGCAAACACTGCCGAAGCGGCAGAGGTGCTTGGAGTAGATGCAGATTTTGCAAAAATATTGAAAGCAAAACGAGCTAAAATTGCTCCCAACCAAATTGGCAAACATGGTCAGTTGCAAGAGTGGTTAATTGATAAAGACGATC
This sequence comes from Bacteroidota bacterium, assembly GCA_013203755.1. GTDB lineage: Bacteria > Bacteroidota > Bacteroidia > Bacteroidales > Prolixibacteraceae > Draconibacterium. Next base: position 4,202 of record JABMPI010000644.1, on the reverse strand, counting down.
CTAAAAATGAACATCGACATGTTTCTCATTTGTGGGGATTACACCCGGGAAATGAAATACATCCGTTAACAACACCCGAATTGGCAGAAGCTTGCAAAGTTACCCTGTCGCACCGTGGCGATGGTGGAACTGGTTGGTCTAGAGCTTGGAAGATAAATTTTTGGGCACGTTTGCTTGATGGAGATCATTCATTTTTATTACTGAAAAATCTAATGGTTCCCTCAAGAACTCAGGAAACAAATATGAAAGACAAAGGTGGTTTGTACATGAATTTATTTGATGCGCATCCACCATTTCAAATCGACGGAAATTTTGGAGCAACTTCGGGAATTACAGAAATGTTGCTGCAATCGCAACTTCGCGATGAGGCAGGAGACTATTTTCAGGATATTCTTCCAGCACTTCCATCTGATTTATCCACAGGTAAAATTTCAGGAATAAAAGGCCGTGGAGGTTTTGAGATTTCAATTGCCTGGGAAAATGACAAATTGACTTCCGTTGATCTGAAATCCCTTTTAGGGAATAAATTAAATGTGAGATATGCTGGGAAAGTGGTTTCAAAAAAGACAACTGCCGGAGAAACGTATTCATTTGGATTAACTGATTTTTAAGAATTAACAGACTTCAACTTCGCTCAGTCCGACAGTCCCAGTAAGCACGGTCAAACTGTAAAATATTGAAGGTCGATAACAGATAGGATAAGAATTATACTACTCAAAGTCACTTTACAAGGGACACTTTTATGTCTTGAATTTTGTGTCTTGAATTTAATCATAAAAATATGAAAGCACTCGTTTTAGATAAATACATGCAACTCAATTACCGTGAATTTGAGCGACCTGAAATTGAACCCGACGAGGTTTTGATACGGGTAAAAGCTTGTGGGATTTGTGGTAGCGACGTACACGGAATGGATGGAAGTACTGGCCGCCGACAAATTCCCCTTATTATGGGACACGAGGCTTCCGGTGCAATTGCTGAAATTGGAAGTAATGTAACAGGCTGGCAAATTGGCGACCGCGTTACATTCGATTCCACTATTTATCCACTCGATGACTGGTTTACCCGAAAGGGGCGTTACAATTTAAGTGATAATAGAAAAGTGTTGGGAGTGTCGCCCAATGATTATAAAAAACATGGTGCATTTGCCGAGTTTGTTTCCATGCCGGCACATATTTTATATAAACTTCCCGATAACGTTAGTTTTGAACAGGCCGCAATGGTTGAACCGGTTGCAGTTGCAGCACACGCGGTAAATGTTTCAAAAATTCAACCCGGTAATAGTGCTGTGGTAATTGGTGCTGGAATGGTTGGTGTTTTTGTTGTAAAGATGCTCCAAATTGCTGGTGCAAATCCAATAATTGCAATCGATTTAGATGAAAATAAATTGGAACTTGCCAAAGAATTCGGGGCTACGCACACCTTTAAAAGTTCCGACGAAGGAGTTTCTGATAAAATTTTAGAATTGACCAAAAACCGGGGAGCCGATTTTGGTATTGAAGTAGTTGGAATTTCTGAAACCGTAAATCTTTGTATTAATAGTTTACGAAAAGGAGGTACTGCCGTTTTGGTTGGAAATTTAAAACCTGAGATTACTATTCCATTACAAAAAATAGTTACTACAGAATTATCGATTTTGGGAAGCTGTGCAATTAATGGCGAGTACGAATTGGTGCTTGATTTATTGGCATCGGGCAAAATAAGTGTAGATAAAATGATGTCGGCAGTGGCACCGCTCTCCGAAGGTGCCGATTGGTTTAACCGCCTCTACGACAAAGAACCCGGACTAAATAAAGTAATTCTGGTTCCCTGAAAAGCCTGAAAGGCTTTAATTTGAATAACTCTGGCTTTTAAGCAGGGGATCAACAATGAACAAAAAACACAAGGTGCATCCGCGCCCGTTGTTTGGAACAGAAGCCAACCATGCACCGCAACAACAAAGGCTAATTTAAAATACTAACTTCGGACTCCGGTCTTCGGACTTCACGACAAAAACATAACTATGAAAACCTACAACATCGCCATCCTCGGTTGCGGAAAAGTAGCCCACCTCCACGCCAAAGCAGTTCAGAATTTGCCAAATGCAAAACTGTCCGGAGTTTGGAGTCGAACCACAAAAACTGCAGAGACCTTTGCTTCGGAATATAAAATTCCTTTTTATACTGAAATTGAAAAACTGGTAAAACAGGAAGAAATTGATTTGGTGGTAGTTTGTACACCACACCCATTTCATTTGGAGCCTGTTTTGGAAGCTGCTTCTGCCGGAGCTCATATTTTAGTCGAAAAACCACTGGCTTCAACTTTGGAAGATTCAGATAAAATAATTGAAGCCTGTAATAATGCCGGTATAAAATTAGGTGTAATTAGTCAGCGGCGTTGGTACGAACCAGTAAAACGGGTTAAAGATGCCATTGATGCAGGGAAAATTGGCAAGCCGGTTTTTGGAACAATAAATATGTTGGGCTGGCGCGACAAAGATTACTACGATGCCGACGAGTGGCGGGGCACATGGAAAATGGAAGGCGGGGGCGTTTTGGTAAATCAAGCTCCTCATCAACTTGACATTTTGCTGTGGTACATGGGAGAAATCGATGAGGTTTACGGACACTGGCAAAACCTCAATCACTCGTATATTGAAGTGGAAGACACCGCAGTTGCCATTGTAAAATTCAAAAATGGTGGAATTGGAAACATCATTGTAAGTAATTCAGAAAAACCCGGAATTTACGGGAAAGTGCATGTACATGGAGAAAATGGTGCATCTGTTGGCGTGCAAACCGATGGCGGAGCAATGTTTATCGCAGGAATGTCTGGAATACTCGAACCTCCTGTAAACGATGTTTGGTCGGTGCCAGGGGAAGAAAACATGCTGGATGAATGGATCGAAAAAGATTCGGCACATTTTAATAGCATCGACCCGATGGTATATTACATGGAACGTCAGATTGAAGACTTTTTACAATCAATTAAAAATAATACCGAACCACTTGTAACTGGTGAAGATGGTAGACGAACAGTTGAACTGTTTACTGCTATTTACCGTTCTACCCGTGATAACAAACCAATAAAATTTCCTCTTCAACCAGAAAATGGTTTGGACATGGATGGGCGGTTGAAGTAAACTACTAATTTATTATCTGAAATTAGAGCCGTATGTTTAAAAACGCAATAATACGAATACCGTGTAAAAATATGGCAGATGGAATAACTACTGCCGGATTAGGTCAACCTAATTTTAAGAATGCACTAAAACAACATTCAAATTATATAAAAGCATTGGAAGCTTGTGGCGTTAAAGTTACGATTCTGGAGGCAGATGAAAAATTTCCGGATTCTACATTTGTGGAAGATGTTGCTTTGTTAACCACAAAATGTGCTGTTGTTACAAATCCTGGAGCACAATCTCGCAAAGGAGAAATTGTTGGAATTCAAAAAGTGTTGAGTAAATTTTATACAGACATAGAAAGAATTCAAGCACCTGGAACTGTGGAAGCGGGTGACATTATGATGGTCGGATCTCACTTTTATATTGGGTTGTCAGCTCGAACTAATGAAAATGGCGCCCGGCAAATGATTAAAATTTTAGCGAAATACGAGTTGAGTGCATCGGTTGTTTCATTGGAAAAAGTGCTGCATTTAAAAACCGGATTGGCGTATTTAGAAAATAATAATTTGGTAGCCTGTGGTGAATTTGTTTCAAAAGAGGAGTTTCAAAAATTCAATATCATCGAAATTGATGCCAACGAAAGTTATGCAGCCAATTGCATTTGGGTGAATAACCGGGTTCTTATTCCCAAGGGATTTCACAAAGCAAAATGTACAATCGAGAATGCTGGTTACCAAATTATTGAAGTGGATGTTTCGGAATTTCAAAAATTGGATGGTGGTTTGAATTGCCTTTCATTAAGGTTTTAATTGAGATAATATTGATGAGTTTTAAACCATTTTTTACTTTGTAAAATCTTCTCCAACAACCATTCTATAACCCTGTCAGCGATTCTTTACACCCAACGATTAATATTTTTACAATAGTTTTTGTCAGGATTTTGTGCTGGTTGCGACAATATATACTCAATGCAGATAATTTTTCGGGAATTGAGCAAAGCGAAATCTCGAATACCAATTACAAAAATTAAATTAATGAGAAAATTAGGCTTATTATTTTTATTCATAACAAAGCAAAAAACTGCGTTGTAACAGGT
>JABMPI010000643.1 GCA_013203755.1 Bacteroidota bacterium | reverse complement strand
CGAGATATTAATCGTTCCCTCTTCCCGTACTTTTTCAAGAAAATATAAATAAACCGGCAGCCTCCGTAGCGTTGGTTCAGATACCTGTTTATTCAATTTATGTTTCCCTGAAAATTCCATTATTTCTGTTTTGAAATGCTTTATTATTTCCTCACAAAAATAGAAAAAATATTAATAAAGAAATATTTCTTTAATCAATAAATTGATTTGTTAACTGAAATTTAAGATAAAAAAGATGATTTAATTAAGTTGCAAACTGTAGATTACAATTTCAAAAGGAAGCTGTAAAACACATCAAACAGAAAGCATTTGATTTTGAAAAATGTTCTTTTATTAAAGAAGAAGATTAAATGGCTTGGGAAGCCCCCTGTTTTTTGCGAATTTATCGCAAAAAACAGGGGGCATTTATTATTGTACTTCCGAATAATCAATATTTATACTGGGGTTACCCTTCTATTTTTTCGTGAACTATTTTCAGAATAACCGCCTCTTTTTCTTTTGCCGAAAAAAGTAACTTTTCAGCATTATTTAAAACTGTCTCTAAATATTCAACATCATTAAAACCCGCAGCGTTAATTTTCACATTCAAATAAGCACCTTCTACGGCAGTTCGAGCGCAAAGTGCTCCAACACCGGCATCGGAAACTGAGTTTGGATTACCCACTTCTGCCATTGCCTGCATAACTTCCAGCGAGTTGTATGCCAACTGCATCACTTTTAGAGGAACTTCAATGGCATTTTTTGTGGCAGTATGAATTGCTTTTGTTCGCTCATCCTGTTCCTGTTCCGAAGATTTTGGCAAAGCAAACGCTTCCATAATTTTGTTAAACGCATCGGTATCTTCATCCACACAATTCAACAGCGCGGTATGATACTGTTTCCCTTTTTCTGCCCAATCGGAAAACTCTTCCCAGCGGTGGTCCCAGCCACGTTTGTGCGCCGACAGATTAGCGACCATTGTTCCTAATGCTGCGCCCATTGCACCAACATATGCCGCAATTGAGCCACCTCCGGGAGCCGGAGATTCCGAAGCAGTTTCATCTTTAAATTGAGTTAAAGTCTGATCAACTAATTTTTTATCAGAATTTTCGTCAATCACATATTCAATTATTTTCTTTTTTGGGTTGAATGGAGAAAGTTCGTCCAATCCCAAAGATTTAATTGCAATTTTAATTATTTCCTCATCAGAGATTCCAGTTGAACGATGCTGCTTTCGAAGAAAATACTTTCCTGCATCCAGCATCGCTTGCAACGGAATTAATCCGACCAACTCGGACCCGGTAGTTCTTATTCCACGCAAACGTGCTTTTTCCGTAACTTCATCAAAAGCAACATGAACCGGAGTTACTGTAATATCTGTAAGATTAATTGAAATTTGTGCAATCCCATACTCTTCTATGTACCAACCAATTGCCCGTGTCTTTTTCAATGTTCCCGGTATACGAACCGGCTCTCCATTTTCATCTTTTACAATTTTTCCGGTTACAGGGTTTCCTTCGCGTTTTGCACGACCTGCTTCCCGTACATCAAAAGCAATTGAATTTGCCCGGCGCGTTGAAGTAGTATTTAAATTGACATTGTATGCTACCAAAAAGTTTCGTGCACCAATTGCTGTTGCACCACTTTTTGCAACACTTTCCGACCACAGGGTTGGTCCAAAATCAGGTTGCCACTTATCAGATGAAATGCGCTCTTTTAATGCTTCATATTCACCGGAGCGACAATTGGCCAAACTTTTACGTTCGTCTTTGAATGCTGCAAATTCGTATGCAAAAACAGGAATCCCCAATTCCTCTCCCACTCGTTTAGCCAACTTTCGGGCATATTCTACCGCTTCTTCCATTGTTACGTTTGCAACCGGCACCAATGGACAAACGTCGGTTGCTCCAAAACGCGGATGTTCGCCAGTGTGCCGACTCATATCAATCAATTCAGCGGCTTTTTTAATACCTTGAAAAGCTGCTTCAATTACATCGTCTGGATGACCCACAAACGTAACAACTGTACGATTAGTTGCTTTCCCTGGATCCACATCCAACAAACTAATATTACTTATACTTTCAATTGCATTTGTAATCTCCTTTATTATTCCTAAATCTCTTCCCTCCGAAAAATTGGGAACGCATTCTATAATCTTTTTCATACCTTAAGAAGTTGCTGAAAGACCAAAGCTGGAAGCAAAGAAGCTTGAACTTACATGTCTTTGTCGTCATCGTTATTATTAATACAATTATGAACAGTTTAATTTCATTGTTATCAAAATCGGGTCGAAATTAATACCTCATTCAGTAAAGAATTATGATTTTACACAGCAATTTAGAAAGTTTGAACTTCACCGTTAATAATAACTGTTTCAATTAGGTTTGAACCAAATGAATAGGGCAAATATTCAATTCCAGGAATTTCGGTAGTGATAAATAAATTGGCTATTTTCCCTCTGGCAATACTCCCCAAACTATCGCTAACACCCATAGCGTACGCAGTATTTATAGTAGTTGCGTTAATTACTTCCTCAGGCAACATATTGTATTTAATACATCCCAACGCCGAAATAAAACTCATGTTTCCACTAGGCGATGACCCTGGATTATAATCGGATGCCAGCGCAATTGGTAAACCGGCTTCAATCATTTTTCGCACTGGCGACAACTGCATATCAAGAAAAAAGGCAGCGCCCGGCAAAACGGTTGGCATGGTTTCCGACCCCAGCAAAGCTGCAATTTCTGCATCGCCAATAAACTCCAGATGGTCAACAGAAAGTGCATTGTATTTAACTCCTACTTCAACTCCTCCGGTGTGTCCCAATTCATTTGCATGAATTTTAGGTCGCATTCCATATTTCATTCCAGCCATTAAAATGCGGTCTGTATCTTCCACAGAGAAGAATCCTTTGTCGCAAAACACGTCAATATATTCGGCAAGCTCCTCGGCAGCCACTTGAGGAATCATTTCATTAATTACTATATCTACATACTTCGAAACATCGTTTCTGTATTCTAACGGAATAGAGTGTGCGCCCAAAAAATTAGCACGTACACAAATGGGCGAGGTGTTTTTAATCTCCCGAATCACACGCAGCATTTTCAATTCGTCCTCTGTATTTAAGCCATAACCACTTTTAATTTCTACTGCGCCCGTTCCCATTTTTACTATTTCCCGAACCCGTTCCATTGCACTTTCATACAACTCTTCTTCCGAGGTTTCGTGCAATAGTTTTGCTGAATTTAAAATTCCTCCGCCACGTCGTGCAATCTCTTCGTACGAAAGGCCTTTAATTTTGTCTACAAATTCTTTTTCACGCGAATGGGGATAAACCAAATGGGTATGCGAATCGCAAAAACTTGGGTACACCAAACGGTTCGAACAATCAATTTCAATTAATAAATCATCATCCAAATAAACATCTTTCAATTGATGCATTTCCCCGAAATCTTCAATAATTTCATCCCTAATTATTAAAAATGCATTTTTTATTGTAAAGACTTTGCTCATTTCTGAACCTGCTTTAAAAAGTACAGGATTCCACTCAACTTGCACCAGCTCTTTTATATTTTCCAGTAAAATCTTCATTATAAGTTAATTTAAATACCTAAATAAAAGATACGAAATTGTAATGACAATTCAGAATCTAATTAATTTACAATTTCAATTACGCATTATTTCCTAATTAAAATTATGTAATAAATCATATTTCACAATTACTATTTTCGGATTTCTGTTGTTGCTCCCTACTATTTGAATTGAGTTTGTTGGATTTTAAAAATAACACCTTCATGAAATAATTACCACAAAGTTTCTCAAATGATATCACAAAGAAGAAATAAAAGAAAGAGGTTCTTTTTCTTTATGGACTCTGTGTAAATCTCTGTGTTCTCTGTGGTTAAATTTCTTATTTCTACTGACACTCCCTAAACCGAAAACAATCCACCAAATGATCGTTTACCATTCCAGTGGCTTGCATGTGTGCATAAATTACAGTTGAACCAACAAATTTAAATCCCCGTTTTTTTAGGTCGATTGAGATTTCGTCGGAGAGCTGGGTTTTTGCAGGCATCTCTGCCATCGATGTAAATGCGTTAACAATGGGTTTATAATCCACAAAACCCCAAATGTATTTATCAAAGCTTCCAAATTCCTTTTGTATTTCAAGAAAACGTTGGGCATTGTTCACACAGGCGACATTTTTCATCTTATTCCGAATAATTAATTTATCCTGAATTAATTCAGCGATTTTATTTTCATCGTATTTTGCTACAATATCAGGATTGAAATTATCAAACGCTTTTCGAAAATTCTCTCGCTTATTCAAAACTATCTGCCAGCTCAAACCGGCTTGAAATCCTTCCAAAACAAAGAATTCAAAAAGTTTATGGTCATCATGTAACGGAACTCCCCACTCGGTATTGTGGTATTTTATCATCAATTCATTAGCCTTTCCCCAATCACATCTTTTACTCATATTAAAAAAATTATGTTGAAAAGTTAAATAAAATTAATCAGAACATGTGCTATACATGTAAAATGTTATTTTTGTGCTTCATAAAAAGAAATGAAACGAACAATAATTATACTACTGTTACTTGCCTCTGTTTTCCAAAGCCAGGCGCAACTAAATATAAACCATTATATTCGGGTGGGGCGCACACGTATCTCCATTGGCAATTACACGGGAGCCATAGAATATTTCAATATTGTAATAAAGTTTAAACCCCATTTAGCAGAAGCTTATTTATACCGGGGAACTGCCAAACACTCACTGGAAGATTACCGGGGGGCAATAAACGATTACAACAAAGCCATTGATATTAAACCCTATTATCCACGAGCATACAACAACCGGGGAATGGCTTACCACAACCTAAAAAATTACATTAAAGCCATACAAGATTATGATAGGGCGTTGGAGTTCGACCCCGATGATGAAAATATATACAACAATCGTGGAATTGCAAAACTGTCGCAAAAAAATCTGAAAGGTGCTATTGAAGATTACAATAAGGCGCTGGAGGTGAATCCGAAATCGACACATGCTTTAATGAATCGCAGTAATGCAAAAATTGTAAGTGGCGATATCAAGGGGGCAATCAAAGATTTGAATCAGGTAATTGTTATCCGCCCTCACTACGCGGCAGCCTATTTAAATCGTGGACTAGCACGTTTTGAGATGGAAGATTACGCTTCGGCTTTGCGCGATTACGACCAAAGTATAAAATTCGACCTGAAAAATGCTTTGGCATTTAACAACCGGGGAATTGTAAAACATAAGTTGGAAGACTACAACAGTGCGATTATGGATTACGACATGGCACTGCACCTCGACCCGGAAATGGCAAGTGCCTATTTCAACCGGGCAATGGCACGGGAAATATTAAAACGTCCGGGTTTTGAAAGCGATTACAGTATTGCAGCCCAGTTAAATCCTAAGTTTGATTTGAAGAGTCGCAGAGTGGATGCAGAACAGTTGGCACAAAATCAAAAGCAGCAGCAAAATCAAAACAAGCAAGGAAACCAATCGCAGCAAACACAAAATACAAATCAGCCAAATAACACACAGAGTAAACAACAAAACTCGTCACAAAATAATAATTCCTCTCAGCAAAATAATTCCAACACTTTCGCGCAAAACGAAGATGCCAAAAAGAAAGAAGAAGCAGATCTAAAGAAACGTCGCCGCCAAATGAATTTAATTGTGGAAGATTCGCGCGACTTGCCTTCCGATGAAGAGGAAGAAGTGGACGATGGCCGCATTCAGAATAAAAATATTGTAATCGATTTGCAACCACTTTTTATCATTTCGGCATTTGAAAAAAATGCAATTGATTACGATCGTTTTCAGTACTACAACATGGCTGTAGACGAATTAAACGAAAAAAACAACTACAATCCGTGGCTAACACTTTCTAACAAATCGGTGACTAAATTTCTCGATATCTTCGAAAACTTTGTTTTGTTTTTTAATGAGAAACTGGCAATTCAGGAGAACAGCCACAACTACCTGAACCGTGGTATTTTTTATAGTTTAATGGGGAATTATAACAAATCGCTGTTGGATTTAAACCGTTCCATTGAAATGAACGAAAAAGATGGCATCGCACATTTTACGCGCGCCAACTGCCGTTACAAAATGTTGGAACAAATAGAAATACTTTCCGGAAAACAAGCCGACATGTCCATCTCTATAGAAAAACAAAATCTTGTGAATGAAAACACGGATGAAGACAGTGACGAAAAACAAACCACAATTGATTACCAGCAAATTATACACGATTACGAGATTACACTGTTCCAGAATCCTAATTTCTTTTTTGGATACTACAACCGCGCTTTTATAAAATTGCGTTTGGGTGAATACAAAAGTGCCATTGAAGACCTCAACCATGCCATTAAACTGGAACCCGAATTTGCCGAAGCTTACTTTAATTTAGGTCTTACCAAAATATACATGGACGATCTTGAAGGTGGCGCAATGGATTTAAGTCGTGCCGGTGAGCTGGGAATTTATGGAGCCTACAACATTATTAAGAGATACTGCAATTAGAATGGCGGGAATGCGTGAATGAAAAATCGCACGATTATAAAGAACCGCTGAATAAAATGATTTCCGTATTTTACAGTGTTCTATAACTTTTAATTTTAAACTCGAGACTTCTTCATGAGCAACCAACCGCTGGCAGAACGATTACGACCCAAAACGCTGGACGATTACATCGGACAGGAACATCTTGTGGGTAAAAATGCGGTGTTGCGAAAAATGATTGAGTCGGGAAATATCTCGTCGCTAATTTTGTGGGGGCCGCCCGGAGTAGGAAAAACCACACTGGCAAGAATTATAGCCAACACCCTCGACCGACCATTTTATACTTTGAGTGCAATCAATTCAGGAGTAAAAGATATTCGCGAGGTGATTGAAAAGGCAAAAAAGCAGCAGTTTTTTAGTCGTCCAAATCCCATACTTTTTATCGATGAGATTCACCGTTTTAGTAAATCGCAGCAAGATTCGTTGTTGGGAGCCGTGGAAGATGGCACAATTACACTAATTGGTGCAACCACAGAGAATCCATCGTTTGAGGTTATCTCTCCCCTACTTTCGCGTAGCCAGGTTTACATTCTAAAACACCTTGACAAAGAGGGGCTGTTGAAAATTGTAAAACTAGCCATTAAAAAAGATGTCAAACTTAAAGAGAAAAAAATAACGATCCGCGAGGACCAGGCCATGTTACGTTTTTCGGGTGGCGATGCACGCAAACTGCTAAATGTATTGGAGCTGGTAGTTTTGGCTGACGAAGGTGATAGAATAATAATTACCAACAAAAAGGTAACCGACCGCCTTCAAAAAAACCTTGCTGTTTACGACAAGCAGGGAGAAATGCATTACGACATTATTTCGGCCTTTATAAAAAGTATCCGCGGTGGCGATCCGGATGCAGCTGTGTATTGGCTGGCACGGATGATTGAAGGTGGCGAAGATGTAAAGTTTATTGCGCGTCGTTTATTAATTCTGGCTGCCGAAGATGTAGGTTTGGCCAATCCAAATGCTTTGCTTCTGGCACAAAGTACGTTTGATGCGGTTCATAAAATAGGTAATCCCGAATCGAGGATTATCCTTTCGAATTGTTGTATTTATTTGGCTACTTCGCCCAAAAGTAATTCGGCGTATGCAGCCATAAAAGATGCTCAGGCATTGGTAAAACAGACCGGAGATCTTCCTGTTCCTCTGCACATTAGAAATGCACCAACCAAATTAATGAAAGAGATTGGCTACGGTAAAGACTATAAATATGCGCACTCGTACGAGGGCAATTTTGCTAAACAAGATTTTCTGCCCGAAGCGATTGTAAACGAGCGAATTTATCACCCGCAACAAAATGCATCGGAAATTAAAATTTTAGAACGGTTAAGGAAATGGTGGGGCGAGAGGTTTTAAGTTTTCAGTCGCAGTGGCAGTTTTCAATAAAAGCTTGAAGCTTTCTTAAGCCAAAATATTCTTGCAATACTCAACACATTTTATAATTTCCTTTTGTGCATCGGAAGTTTCCGGCACCTCGTATTCCAACTCAATATCGCAATAAATTGGCCACTTATTATCTTTAATCAGATTCAAAATATCGGCCAATGGGGTATCGCCTTCTCCCCATGGGCGATTGGTATTTGCAGGCTCACCATTTTTACCTGTTTTATCTTTAATATGAATGCTAACAATACGATCGTGCAAACGTTCAATTACTTTGTTCGGGTGATTTCCGGTTGCACCAATATAATGACCAACATCAAAATTTAACATATTTTTAGGTGAGTGTGCCAGGAATTCATCGAAACTAAAACCGGGTTGTCCGGGTTGTGTATGATTGTGATAGATGGCATACATATCGTGTTTTTCAGCAAATTTGCCGAGGCGTTTACATGCTTCGTCGCCAATTTCGTTGGTAATACCCTGGGCTCCCATTATTTTTGCAGCTTTAAAAGCGTAATCAATCTCTTCGTCGCTCCAATTTGCAGGTGCAAATTTTACAATATGAATGTTTACTCCAGCATTGTTAAACATTTTGCGCAACTCCTTATACTTCTCCATGTTATTGGAAAGTCGCCACTCCTTCTGACTTACAATTGCTGCTTCTCTCGCTATCCGATACGCTTCCTTTTCGTCCTCGCTTTGTTCCACTCCACGTTCCGGACGTGCTGGCATTGCCGGAATTCCCGCATAATCTTCAGCAACATTCCCCATTAATTCCAAAGAACTAATTCCACCTTCAATACAGTATTTCAGAATATCTTCAGCAGTGCCTGGCATACTTCGCCAACTGTACGTTATAACGCCAATCTGAACACCACCAAATTTAGAACCAGAATCTGTAACCGCACAGCTAAACGCAAGTGGTGTAAAAGACAAAGCAGTTGCAGCTGCTGCTGTTGTTCCAATAAAACTTCGTCTGGATAGGGTAATTTTCGATTTTTGGTTTTTCATGATAGTTTAAATAGTTTAAAAAAATTCCTATTGATTTAAGTTGCCTTAAAATTAACAGTTTAATTGGAATGTTTTTAAACTCTCCTGAAATAATTTATTCACTCAACTATTAGCAATAATTTATGAATGAAATATTTATCAACCTTCTACAATTCCCAATGTTTAAGATTATATAAACGGTTACATATTTATTCAAATTAGAAATTATAACCAGAAAAGTTTTAGTGACGGGAACTACAGGAAACATAGGAAGTTTAGTTAGTATTAACATGAGTTCGATTTAAAATTTCAGCACAGCTTCATTCTATTGCTGTTTTAAAAAGTGGGCGGTGTGCAAGCATCGCCCCAATTTAAAGACTGTAAAAAATAAAATAAAGAACTAAGAACCCGCCCTAAAAATTTAAAACAAAAAAATTCGGTACATTTAATGACGCGCAGAGCGAGTTTAGACGCTACAAAAACATGTACCAAACGTCAGACTGTCTAAAAACCTAACAGCATTTTGTTAAAAACTCAATCACATATCAACAT
>JABMPI010000642.1 GCA_013203755.1 Bacteroidota bacterium | reverse complement strand
CTCCACTGTCCCCCTGAATTCAGGGGGACAGTCGGAACTAACAAACACTTGTGGTTGTTAGCGGAGACAGTGGGTACTTATATTTCTTGCAAAACTGAAAACTGTACTCACAAACTAAAAACTTTCCAATTTTTTAATACTGTGACTGTGACTGTGACTGTCAACTGCGACTGATCTTCAACTATTAACTTTTCAATTTTTACTCTTTTTTCTGAAAACTGTGACTGAGACTGAAAACTTTTCCTAATTTTGCCCAAGTTGGTTGCGAAAAATTTCGCTTAGAGGGAATCCGGTGAAAGACCGGGACTGTGCCCGCAGCTGTAAGTCCGTTTATTGATTGTTACTCACGCCACTGTCCCGATTGCATCGGGACGGGAAGGCAGCAATCGGAGGATAAGTCAGAAGACCTGCCAATTATACTAATTTTAGATGAACGAACTTCGGGAAAAAAGTTTCGGGAATTACTAAGATAATTCTATACTTATTTCCGATAAAACATATTATTGAATGAGTTTAATTCAAGTTAATTGCTTGCCTTGTAATGTAGCTGTCATTTCGAATTCTGAGGCGCGAAGGAGAGAAACCTGTTATAATAAAGAGATTTCTCTCTTCGTTCGAAATGACATTCATCGGAATTTGTTTTTCAAATTTTTATTAATTGTGTCCCTCTCATTCCTCTCAATTTTCAGTTTCTCACAAAATGTCAAAAAAGTTATTTCGTTGGCGCCATCTATTACAGAAAATATCTATTTGCTGGATGCCGCCGATAAATTGGTGGGCTGTACCAGCTATTGTACTCAGGCCGTTGCCGAAGGAAAAGAAATTGTGGGGACAACCATTGACGTAAACGTGGAGAAGATTTTTGCTTTGCAGCCCGACCTGGTGTTAACCATGCAGTTAACCAAGTCGCAGGATTTGGAAGCCATGAAAAAAATAGGGTTGAAAGTAGTGATGATTCCTACTTCCAAATCCTTCGAAGAAATTTGTGCACAAACCATTCAGATTGGAAAATTGATTGAAAGTGAGGATGCCGCGCAAAAAGTAATTAGAGAAACAAAACAAAGGGTGAACGACATAAAAATGAAAAGTGCGCGGCTCTCCAATAAACCAAAAGTGTTTTTTCAAATAGGTGCCAGCCCCATTTTTACCGTGCTGCAAAATACGTTTATGGATGAATTTATTTTGATGAACAACGGAGAAAATATAGCCAACGGACTTACTAAAGGAACTATGACACGTGAAAGTGTATTGGTGAAAAATCCGGATGTAATAATCATTGCATCTATGGGTGGTTTTGGTAAAGAAGAACAAAAAATATGGCGTAGTTACAATGGAATTTCTGCTGTTAAAAACAACAAGGTTTTTTTAATCGATTCCGAAACGTCGTGCAGCCCAACTCCTTTAAATTTTGTGAAAGCTTTAAGCGATGTTTATAAATTTGTAAATCAATAAAATGGAAAAAGAACGCGGTTTGGTACATATAAATACCGGCGATGGAAAAGGGAAAACCACTGCTGCCATTGGTCTTTCTGTTAGAGCTTTGGGCCACGGTTTTAAAGTTGTGTTTGCATCTTTTTTTAAACGCCCCAATAGCTATGGGTACAACGAAATTGCAATGTTGGAAAAGCAGGGCGCTGCTATTTTTACTTTCTCTGAAGGGATGCCAATGGCAAACCCACAAATTACTTCAGAGGAGTATGAATCGGCTACAAAAAATGGATTGGCAGAACTTCAACATTTTGTTCATTCCAACAAAATACAACTGTTGGTTCTTGATGGGATTTTAATTGCCATTAAATACGGTTATATTTCGGAAAATGAATTGCTTGAATTTATTGAAAATAAACCGACTAGTATGGAACTTGTTTTAACCGGGCGGGGAGCCACTGAATCGTTTAAAGAGGTTGCTGATTATGTTACTGATTTTTCGAACGAAAAACATCCCTACGACATTGGTGTCAATAGTAGAGTTGGAATTGAATACTAAACTATGCCAAAAAAATACATAAAGTGGATTCTGTTTCTAGTGGCATTACTTCTGTTGCTGCTAGTTTCTATTGTTATTTCACTCTCTTCGGGCGAAGTGAAAATTTCACTGGCACAACTCCCCGAAATATTTTCCAATAAAGAGAGTATTGAATATATTGTTTTGACCAAAATTAGAATTCCAAGATTGCTTTTGGCAATATCGGTTGGTGGAGCGTTGAGTTTATCGGGTGCTATTTTACAAGGCATTTACAGAAATCCTTTGGTTGAACCTTATACATTGGGTATTTCGGGCGGTGCAGCTTTGGGAGTAGCAATCGCAATTGTATTTGGATTTCATGCAGCAAGTTATGCCATGTTGCCGTTATTCGGATTTGTCGGTGCGATAATTACGCTGTTTTTAGTTTATTTTCTGAGTATAAAAAAAGGTGGTTTAAGCATCAATAGTATGTTGCTAATTGGTGTAATGGTGAGTTTTGTAGCCTCGTCGGCAATGATGTTTTTAATGTCGATTTCTACACCCGATAATTTGCAAAGTATCGTTTTTTGGGTGATGGGTTCGTTGGATGAATCGAATATGTTATTAATTCGAATCGCATTTTATTCATCGATATCAGGGTTGTTTTTAACCTACTTTTTTGCTCAAACTTTAAATGCCTTGCGTTTGGGTGAAGTAAAGGCCAAACACTTGGGTATTAATACAAGAGTGACAGTGAAATTACTTTTTGTTGTAGCATCGTTATTAACCGGAATTGCGGTTTCTGTTGCCGGAGTTATTGGTTTTGTTGGCTTGGTAATCCCCCATTTAATACGATTAATAATTGGTAACGATTATAGAATAATAATAGGCAGCTCTTTTTTAGGTGGTGCTATCTTTTTAATTCTTTGCGATACAGTAGCACGAACAATAATTTCACCCAACGAATTACCAATTGGTGTTATCACAGGTTTTGCAGGTGGACTGGTTTTTATAGTTGTGTTGAGCCGTTCAAAATCTCACTTTAAATTGAATTAGCATGAATAGTTTTTTCGAAATAAAAGATTTTTCATGCGGCTATCCCGGGAAATTTATCCTGGAGGAAATTAGCTTCGAAATTAAAAAAGGCGAGTTTGTAGGAATTATTGGTCCAAACGGTTCTGGTAAAACAACACTTTTTAAAGGAATTTCAGGCGAACTAAATGCATTGGCCGGAAGCTCGAAACTTAATAGAGAATTTATTCAGAAAATGAGTTTAAAAGAGCGGGCGAAAAATTTGGCAGTGGTTACTCAAAACATAGAAGTGGGAAGCATGACTGTTGAAGAATACGTCTTAATGGGACGCATTCCGTACCGCAAACAGTTTCAGTTTTTTGAAACAAAAAACGACCATGCCATTGCAGAGAAATACATGGAATTAACGGGTGTTACTCCGTTAAAAGATAAATACATGAATGCATTGAGTGGGGGTGAGCAGCAACTGGCAGGAATTGCCCGCGCTTTAACGCAAGAACCGGAATTGCTTTTGCTAGACGAACCTACCTCACATTTAGATATTACACACCAGGTTCAAATTCTGAATTTAATCAGACGATTAAGTAAGGAACTGGGATTAACAGTGATGATGATAATCCATGATTTAAATTTAGCCGGCGAATATTGCGACTCGTTAATTATGATGCAAAAGGGTAGAATGCGAAAAAAGGGTTTGCCTGAAGAAGTTCTGAATTACGAAGATATTGAAGCCGTTTATAATACAGTTGTAATTACGCGTACTAATCCTATTTCAGGGAAACCTGGGGTATTTCTGGTTTCTGAGGAGATATTGAAGAAAGAGAAGTAGGCAGTTTTTAGTGGCAGTTGAAGTTGGCGTTTTGAATTTTGTTTCAGGTTTCTGGTTGCAAGGTTCGCGTTTAATATTTTACATTATCCACTCAATTTAGGTCAACGTTAGCGGGTGATTATTTTTTCGGGTGCGGCGAATTCCGATTCGCCATTAAAAAAAATGCGGTTTGGAAACCGCATCACCCAAACCTTATTAACTCAATTACCGCATCACCCATTTACTCCTTCGCTTTCTTTCCTTTCTTATAAACCAAAAGCCAAACAAAAAAGCCACTAATCAACACCAGCAAAATACATATCCCGGCAAGTGGAACATACAAAATATAAAACATACCTACTAAGTGTTCGAATATACGTCCGGTGTGTAGTTCCAAAGAAACGTTCCATAACGACATTGGAGATTTCAATTGTATTTCCTCTGACATTTTAGGAAATTCTTTTCCGTTTAAACCAATTGCACCACCATTAAAATCGAACCAAAAGTCAGACTCTTTTCCTTCTACCCAACCTGCTACCATATTTGAAGCAATCGGACGCGCCATTCCTTGTGGAGCAAAGTAAGGTTGCCGCGAGAAAAAGTCCGCAACGCTTCCTGTCTTTGTATTCCATAAAAACATTCCGCTAAAAGAACCTACCAGATATCTTTGTTCACCCAGCGATTTAAAAACATTGCAGCCCATTATACTAACGGGTGGTTGCGAAGGAGCAGGGATAAGTTTTTTAGTTAATGTTTCCTCAGCAAAAAATAATCCTTCAGAAGTAGAGAAAATGTATTTTTTTGAATCATCGTCCCAATGAACTCTTCGTAATTTGTCGAACCATGGATTTGGACTGTCCATGTGAGTATTGGGAATAATATCAACTTTAGAATTTACAATGGCAATTAACAGGGGAGGGCGCAAATGCATTCCTGAAAATGTATTGATGATCAGGAATAAAAGAAAAACATAACCCACAACATTGTGCCAGCGCAGGTTTTTCTTTTTTGTAGAAACTAAACCAGTAACTGGTTTTTCTTTTTTCTTTCTTCGACGAATTATTTTTGGGAAAAAGAAATGCAATAAACCGGTAACTGAAAGCAAAATTGTAACCAGTCCTAATAAGTCAACAGCAAGTTTCCCTGGTAAACCAAACAGTTCTCCGCTATGTAATTCCCAAAGCGTATTAAACATTCCGGCTTTTCGTTCGTAACCAACGGGTTCGGGTAGTTGAATTTGTGTGAAATCGTGTCCGTTTTTACTTGAAAGTAAATAATGACGGGTAAGAACTAAAAGTTCATCTCCTTTTATTCCCAGGTCTGCAATTCTATCTTCATGAACTGGAACATCAACTTTTTCCCACTCTCCATTTGTTATTGCCCTTTTATATAAACCCAATTGTGTTCCTGCAAAAAGGTTGTTCTGAAATTTTATAACTGAATAAATTTTCTTGTTGTCGATTCCTTTTGGAAATCCCTGATTAAAATCTTCAAAGCTTTTAAAATCATCGTTAGATTGCCAAATTCCAATGTTGCCAAATATCAGCGAATTTTCGTCGTCTAAATCAACCGAACCACGGACTGCAGCCAAATTCCAGTTTTCATAAGTATAACCAGATGGTAATATTTTCCGCGAAACATCGACTGGTGAAAATATTTGTCGGTGGTTCATTACAATTCCCGATGCAGCAAATAAAATGGCAAAAAATGCAATTAAAATTGCAGGCCATTTATGCAACTTTTTGAATCTTCGGATGACTCTGGATTTCTTCATGTTTCAACAATAAAAAAAAGATTGTTTAAAAAGCATTGTTTTCGTCAAACTGAATTTATTTCAGCTTCTCCCTTTTAGCTAACTAAATGAAAGGGATTCTGAAATAAATTCAGAATAACGTTTTAATTTACTTTTTAGACAACCTCTTTGTAAGTTCTAACTAAAAGGTAATTTCTAAAAATAGGAAAATTCAAGGCGCAAGCAAATTTAAATACCGGAGTTTACTACTGTAAACGAGGATTTTTAATTTGTGAAGTAACGACGAAGTTTTCATTTTTAGAATTACCTGCCTATTTTATAAACGTTGGAGTAACTGACAACATAATATATGCCCAGTTTTGTCCGGCTGAACTGTCGCCACCTCTTAATATTTCCATAGATTCACCTGCAAATAACATCGACCACCCAGCAGTTATTTTAGCCATTGGTTTTACTGCCCACGAAACAGACATATCTAACTCTGTACCTAAATATTTATCCGCATCGGCAGCAACTTCTGCAGCTGCTCCAAAATAATGCAAGTCTGCATTAAATCCGAATTTGTCTTTTGCATATTTATATTTGAAATAAACATCGTTTAATCCAACAGAACCAATGTGGTTGCCTACAAAAAAGTAATCCATAAAACCATTAAATTTATGGTTTGTTCCATAGAATGGAGTAAAAGATTTTATTTCTCCTGTTTCGTTGTAATCTGTTCCGGAAAGGTGTTCGAAACCAATTGTATATTTTGTAATTGTTGCTTCAGCTAAAAAGTTAAGTGCGCTAATATCTTTACCGGAAACATGTTTACCACCCTGGTAATATAAATTAGTAGCCAGTTTTACGGGAGCTAAAGTCGTTGTAAAACGACCACCAATAATCTGACTGTATTTAGATACCTGCTCGGCGCCTTCCATAGTCGGAACACCATTATTTAACAGTAATAAACTTAATGCGCTTTTTTCCCATTTATTGTTGAACCACAAATATTGCATGTTTTTATATGCATCGGGGCCATCGTAAATGTTGTTTTTTAAATTGCTATTTTCATGGTGTGCAATACCAAAATGAAGTTTCACATCACCTTCATATTTAAAAACTGCAACATCGTGCGAGCGTGCCTGGTGCGCCCAACCTACGTTTCCAAAAATACGGTGGTCGTCGTAAACCAATTCCTGACGACCTGCTTTTAACGAAAACTCAGGAGTAAATAGAACTTCTGCCCAAGCTTCGTGAATTGAAGTTGAAAAATGTTCGTTGGTTACCAACTGCTTTTGATTTCCCCAGCTACGGACATCTTGCAAAACCAGTTTTGTTTTAACGTCCTCGGTATTAAAAATAAAGTTTAACCGCGAGCGTTGAGCGGTAACCGTGGATGCATCCTGATTTTCGGAAGCCAGTGTTTTGTAACCATGGCTAATTTCGGTACGTGGTCTAAATTCGCCCGTTAGCGAAAATTGTGCATTTGCAAATTGCGAAATCAGAATTCCAACAAATAGAAGTGATGTGTATTTTAATAGTTTCATTTTTTGATTTTTATAGTTATTTTTTTGATTGATAAGATTGAAAATAGATTGATTTGAGTTTGATAATAGATTGAAGGGATTGAATTGAGATTGATAATATTGAATTGAAAAAACAGTCATTTTTTATTCTCATCAATCTTCTCTCAATCAAAATCAATCTTTCTTTTCAATCTATTTTCAATCCCTTCAATCTTTCTTTATTCCTTGCCGCTTGCTACAACATTGTAAGTTTTTTCTCTCTCAGCAGCCTCTTTTTCCCATCCGGGAAGAACGGTTTTTAGAAATTCCTTTTTATCCGAATTTAATTTGTCCATGTCTAAGCCAATAAATTCCTGTGCTTTTTCTTTTGTTGAAATATCAGGATATGGAATTTCCTGATTAAAATTAAGACTGGCAAGTAAACGTGCAAGTTGAATGCGCGTTTCCTGTCCAATTGTAATTCCGGTAGAAATAACTCTTCCTAATTCTATTGGCGAATGAAACGAACCACCATGACTTGCAGCAGCATAATCCCAACGCCACTGAGCATGTCTGATTCCCATTAATATATCCTGCATTTGTTTTTCAGATGCTCCTAAATCCCATGCTTTTTTAGCTTCAACATGCGCACGAACCAATACCTCTTCCAGTTTATCTCTGTTTTCAATTATTTTATCTTGGCGGTCGTAAACATTTGCCATTAAAGTGGCACCTTCTTCGCGGTGACAAACCTGGCACGAACTGGCAATATTATTAAGTGGCGACTGCATTTTATGATCGGTAAATTTTTGTCCACCTTCGCTTTTGTAAGGCATGTGGCAATCGGCGCAAGAAACACCACGTTGTGCATGAATTCCGGTTGAATGGATTTCGTAACCAGGGTGCTGTGCTTTTAGCATTGGAGCCTTACTTATGGAGTGTGTCCAGTCACTAAATTCAATATTGTCGTAATATTCTTCCATATTTTCCGCCGAAAATCCGTTATCCCAGGGAAGTTTTAAATAATTAGCTCCTTCTACAACTTTTTTGTCGAAGTAATATTCAACATGGCACTGTGCGCAAACTAAACTACGCATATCTTGATGACTTGCTTTTTTAATGTCTTTTCCCATTCTTTCAAAAGCTTCAACCAAAGCCGGACGTGTTATCGTTAGGTTCATCGTTTCTGCATCGTGGCAATCGGCACAACCAATGGGATTTACGATCTCGGCACCTAATCCAGCCCATTTTCCAGTATAAAATTGAGCTACACCTATTTTATTCATTAACCTCGGAACGTCAGGACTTTTACAAGTCATACAAGTTGCCGGCATGGGACCATCGGTTTTCGATGTTGGTGCACCGGTACGTAATGTGTTTTGAACATCGGAAATGGCATAATAATGACCGCGCCCTTGATTGTAATCTTTTGAAAAACCGTACCCGGCCCAAAGAACTACTAGTCGTGGGTCAACTTCCAACATGTCAATCGTTGAATTTCCGTTGTACTTGCTTCTAAACGTTGTGTCGGCAGTACCATAGTACGATTGAAACTCGCGTGGATAATTTTGGCCCCAAACCTCGTTTCTGGGTTCGAAAGCACTAATTTCTGTTTTAGGAACATTTACGTAAGCTGCTTCTGTGCGTCGTTCAACAATCGAAGAAGCAAGCAATCCAAGTACGAAAACAACCACAACGGTTGCTGAAAATAGAAACCATGCTAACCATGGTCGTTTTTCCGTGATTTTTAAATTTGAACTCATTTGTGTAGTATTAGTTGTTATTTGTATATTCTTTTATCCAATCCGGAACCGGGCTTTCCGGCAGCGGAACTTTTGCGTTGGGTACGCTCGACAAACTATTTACCCGTCCGTGTGGAACTTCGCGATGGCACTCCCAACATTTTCTATCTGTGCGATGTCCGTTGTGTTCTGCAACAGTAGATGCAAGTTTTGGGTCGGTCAATAATTTCGAATGACAGCGAATACAATTCTTGTGTACTACTTCTGCACCTTCCTCTCTAATAAATATCACCTGTGGTTCTTTTCGAAGGGTAAACATTGTAGCATGTCTCATTCCATCTTTTGCTTTGAAATAATACTTGTTAAATACATTGTTGTGTGGAACATGACAATCGTTACAATGTGCAACTTCGCGGTGCGAACTGTGAAACCAGGTTGCATATTGCGGAGCCATAATATGGCAATTCATGCATGTGTTTGGATTGTCGGAAAGATATGAATAAGCTTTTGAGACATAAAGAAGAAATAAAATAAGTCCAAGAAAAACACTTGAAATTATCATAACGGGTAATCTCCATTTTATTGGTGGTAGAAGTCTTTTAATCATATTTAATGCGGCGTTAATTGATGGAACAAATATACCCATTTTATACCTTCTAATTGTAACAGATGTTACAAAATTTGGAATTTACATTCTTGCTTCTTAATTATTTAAAATCAAAATAAATAAGCATTCTATGTTTTTTAACAATTTGCATTTAGAGCAAGAATATTCTAAATGTGTTAATTTTAACATTCAAATTAAAATCAATTTGTTTGATGTACTTCAGGCAATTCATATTAACCGATCTTCTTAACTTCAAAATTATGAAAAAGATACTTTCATTTTTATTAATGGTTTTATCCATAAATTCATTTTCTCAGGGTTTTTTAACGTCAAAAAATATTAAAGTAGAACTTTCCGGGTTTGTTCGTAACGATTTTATTTTTGACTCGCGCAGGAGTATGGTTGCCTGCGACAATTTGTTGGAAATATATCCCTTAAAACCGTCTTACGATTCAAACGGGGAGGATATTAATTCGCAACCAAGTGCCCATTTTTTAAATACATTTACACGATTTGGAACGCGATTTTCGGGTCTGGAAATGGGCAAAGCACAAATTGGAGCTTATGTTGAAGTCGATTTTACAGGTGGAACAGTGACCAACAGTTTGCGTTTTAGACATGCATACGCACAATTTGTATGGTCAAAAACCAAACTTTTGTTTGGACGTACCTGGCATCCAACATTTATTGAAAAGGTTTACCCGAGTACTTTAAATGAAAATACAGGTCTTCCTTTTCAGGTATTCAACCGAAGTCCCCAATTACGTCTAACTCACCAATTAAGCAATAATATTGATTTTATAGCCGCAGCTGTCTATCAGTTTCAATATGCAAATCGGGGGCCAAACGGTAAAACATATCAATATCAACGCGATGCTTTAGCACCAAATTTGCATGCTCAGATTCAATATTATAATGATAATTGGGTTTTGGGAACAGCATTCGATTGGAAAGTGATTCAACCACGCACTTCAACTAGCGGTACCAGTGGAACTTTTAAAACAACAGAAAACCTGAGTACAGTAGCAGCGATTGTTTACCTGAAGTATTCAAAAGATAAATTCTTATTCAAGGCAAAATCGATGTATGGGCAAAATGTTTGTGAGAGTTTGCTGCCCAGTGGTTATGCTGTGGCTTCTTTAAATTCATTAACCGGAGCCTAAACTTATACTCCATTAAACCACATATACAACTGGGTGAACTTTACGTATGGAGAAGCATGGAAATTTGGATTGTTTGCGGGATATTTAAAAAATTTAGGAACCTCGGAAAATCCTGTTGGTGAATTTTATGGATTTGCAACCGATGTTGATATGATGTATAAAATTTCGCCCCAATTAATTTACACCTTCAAAAATTTTATGTTTGGATGGGAAATGAGCTGGACAACTGCAGCCTACGGCGATATCGATTATAACGATTTAGGAAAGGTTAAAAATACAGAAAGTGCAACAAACTTTAGAAATATGCTTTCCATAGCATACAATTTTTAATAATTCCTGCTAATTTTACACGAATTAACTTTTACGAGGCTGTCCATTAGATTATAAAATGGACAGCCTTTTATTGCGTTTAAAAAAGCAAAAACTATGGCATTCGAAATCTCGGTATTTCTGGAAAATAGAATTTCTAATTTTTAACGAATAACAGGTATTCTCAAAAATGAATGAAACCGGTGCGGTTGTCGTAATTCGAACAGTTGATGTTCGAAAATGTATAGATGTTTTACAAAAATACAAAGCTGAACTTTTAGTTACCGACGAAAGCTATTAACTAAAGATTTTTTTTATTGCTGGTAAAACGGCTCAACACTGCGTACTATCCATAGAATTTTTATCTTTGTGTTCAATAAAAATTACTAAATGAAGCGAATTGCTGTACAGGGAATTGCTGGCTCTTTTCATGAAGATGCGGCTCTTAAATATTTTGATGAGGAAATTGAAGTGGTTGAATGCAAATCGTTTACCAGCGTATGTGAAATGATTGATAAGGATAAAGTTGAGATTGCTGTTATGGCTATTGAAAACTCAATTGCAGGTAGTTTGTTAAAGAATTATCAGTTAATCAGGGATTATCATCTTCGTATTATTGGCGAAATTTACATTCACATTCAAATGAATCTGATGGTTTCTCATGGAGTAAAGCCAAAAGATATTAAAGAAATTTACTCGCATCCCATTGCATTGCAACAGTCAATAGAGTTTATCGAGAAGTATTATTCAAACGCACGTTTACACGAAGGAATGGATACAGCGGCTTCAGCTAAATTCATTTCAGAAGAAATACCAAAAGATGCTGCGGCGATTGCAAATTTAAGGTCGGCAAAATTGTATGGACTTGAGGTTTTAGAAACAGGAATAGAAACCAATAAAAAGAATTATACCCGGTTTCTGATTCTTTCTAAACATGGGAACGATACGAAAGATACAAACAAAGCTTCCCTTTGCTTTGAAGTTGGCCACTTTCACGGGGCACTGGCAAGAGTATTAAATACTTTAGCAAAGAATAAAATAAACCTTACAAAAATTCAATCGGTTCCAATTATTGGGAAACCTAAAGAATATACATTCCATGTTGATATTGAATGGAGCAATTTCGAGAACTACGATAAAGCAATCCACGAAATTCTGAAAGGTGCTTCAAGCCTTTCAATTTTGGGTGAATATGTTCGTGGTGAGTTGAACATTGATAATGAATAAAAACAATTAGAATTTAAACGAAATAGTATGAGCAAAATAGCAATTTTTTATGGTCCAATTGGAGGTGCTGTGAACCGTGTAGCCGATAAAATTAAAGATGCCATTGGCAAAGATAAAGTAGAAATGGTAGCTGTTAAAGATGCTTCCGTAGCAGATTTAGAGAAATTCGACAAAATTATATTTGGGGTTTCAACCGTAGGAAAAGATACCTGGGACTCTGAATTTTCCAGCAACGATTGGGCGAAGTTTTTGCCTGAGATTAAAAAAATAAATTTTGCTAAAAAGACAGTCGCTGTTTTTGGTTTGGGCGATCATGTAACTTATGCTCACGGTTTTGTTGACCACATTGGATTGGTTGGTAGAGAGCTTATTAATAACGGTGCGGTTTTAGTCGGAAAAGTTTCTGTTGAAGGTTACGAATTCGATGAATCGGAAGCTGTAATAGACGAAGAATTTATCGGTTTGCCAATTGACGAAGATTTTGAACCTGAATTAACAGACGAAAGAATTGCTGCCTGGGTTGAACTTATCAAACCTGATTTTGGATTCTAAATAATACAGAATTACTTGCTGTCATTTCGAACGCAGAGAGGAATCTGTATAATAATGAACAGATTTCTCAGTCGTGTCTCTTTCGAAATGACAAATGGGGTGAGTACTTTAAACTTTGAATCTTAAACTTTGAACTCATCAAAAATGAACAATTCTCCTTTAAATAAAACTGTTGTAGATTCAAAAATCGAATTGCTTAGAATCCCTAACGTTGGAAAAGCTTCTATTCGCGAAATTGTAGCTCTCGTTAATTTAGTTGAAGAAGAGACCGGAGTAAAATACATTCGTATGGAGATGGGGGTTCCCGGATTGCCACCGTCGCAAATTGGAGTAAATGCTGAAATTGAAGCTTTGAAACGTGGAGTGGCTGCAATTTATCCGATGATGGACGGAATAAAACCATTAAAGGAGGAGGCTTCAAAATTCATAAAAAACTTTTTGGATATTGACTTGAAAGCCCAAGGTTGTATTGCCACAGTTGGATCCATGCAAGGCACTTTTGCTGCATTTATGGCTGCCGGAAACGTTAATAAGAAAAAGGATACTACGCTTTTTATCGATCCTGGTTTTCCGGTTCAAAAGCAACAAATGATGGTGCTTGGAATGAAATACGAAACCTTTGATGTATTTAATTTCAGAGGTGAGAAATTACGTGCAAAATTGGAAGGTATTTTATCAAAAGGGAATATCAATTCGATTATCTACTCTAATCCAAATAACCCCGCGTGGATTTGTTTTAACGACGAAGAATTAAAAATAATTGGAGAACTGGCTAACAAATACGATGTAATTGTAATGGAAGATCTGGCATATTTTGGTATGGATTTTCGTATCGATTTATCTAAGCCCGGCGAAGCACCATTTCAACCATCGGTTGCCAAATACACCGACAATTATATTCTGTTTATTTCCAGTTCAAAAATATTTTCGTATGCTGGCCAGCGTTGTGGTTTAATGGCCATTTCAGACCAATTATTTAATCGTGATTATCCAGACCTTCAGGAAAGGTTTAAAGGAACTTCTTTTGGAGATACTGTAACTTTACGTTTGTTGTATTCCATTTCTTCGGGTACAAGCCATTCGGCGCAATGGGCGCTAACAGCTATGTTTAAAGCTGCCAATGAAGGAAGTTTTAATTTTGTGGAAGAGATAAAAGAGTACGGCGAAAAAGCTAAGATTATGAAAGCTTTATTTCTGGAAAATGGCTTTGGCCTGGTTTATAAAAACGACATAGAAGTGCCAATTGCTGATGGATTTTATTTTACTATTTCGTACCCAAATATGACCGGAAATCAATTGGTTGAAAACCTACTTTATTATGGAATTAGTGCCATTGCCCTGGACAATACCGGAAGCGACGAAGAGGGAATAAGAGCTTGTGTTTCGTTTGTGAAACGCGAGCAGTTTGGCGAATTGGAAGAGCGTTTGAAATTGTTTAACGATAATTATTCAAAATAGATAATTAATTTCTATAACTCGAGCTAAAATAATAAGCTGTAAGTCAGGCATTTTTTTACTTTCGCCTCATACTGCTTCCACAAAAAAAATATGGATAAGAAAAAGATAATTTCCCGTTACCAACTCACCCTCGATTTAATTGAATCGCTCGATTTAAAAAACAGTGTGGTTGAGTTAAAAAAAGGAGATTATTTTATTGATTATGGCGAGAAAATAAAAAAAATTGGAATTCTGATTGAAGGTTTTTTATATGCCAATTATCTTTCGACTGGTGGAACAGAATGGATTTCGCGTTTCTTTTTTCCTCCAAATAATTTCATTGTTAGCAATCATCAGAGTTTTTATCACGGTAAAAATTCAACCGAATCTATTCGGGCTTACGAAGATTCGAAACTCATTTATATCGAAAAGGAAGAGTTTAAAACTTTATTAGACAATCAACCTAAATTTGAGCGCACCGTGCGTATTTTGGCCGAAGAAAGTTACATTCAGGCAATGGAACGTATCCACTCTTTTCAATCGTTAAATGCAGAACAGCGCATTCGAAAGTTTCTGCGAGAGTACCCCGAGCTAACGCAAAAACTTCAACGACAACACATTGCATCTTATCTAGGTATTCACCGAAATATCCTTACTCGTATTCTCTATAAATTATGAGTCTGTTTATAATTTGTCTTTTAGAATTATTATAAGTATTTTTTGCTTATACCAGGCCGATTTGACGTTTATAGCATTAGCTATTTAAGGAAAATCCAACGTAGTATAAGTGAAAAAGACACATGATAAAATGAAAGATAATTTATAATCAGTCTCAACCATAACGCAACAATAGTTGCATACATTTTATAGCGGAAAAAATAATTTTGTTATACGCGTAAAATTCAATTTAATAACTGTTGTAAAATTAGAATCTGAAAGTAAATACGCTATTTACGTTATAGATTTTAAGTGTTATTGAATATTGTTTCAGAACCTGATATTTATTTTGTTTTTAGTGTATTAGGGTTACTAATTTTAGCAGAAAATTACTGGAAAATGGCAAAAGTACAAGGAGCGGTAGTAGTTGATAAAGAAGGATGTAAAGGTTGTAGCCTGTGTGTTGAAGCTTGTCCGCAAGATGTTTTAAGCTTACACAACGAAGTTAATAGCAGAGGGTATCATTATTCATATATGAAAAACCCGGAAGCATGCAATGGATGCTCCAACTGTGGCGTTGTTTGTCCGGATACTTGTTTAACCATTTACAGAGTGAAAGTATAGTCGATTTATTAATTATGAATGATTATTGATTATTGGATTACAATTCGTCAATAATAAATTATCAATAGACAATAATAAATTAATTTATGGGAGAATTAAGATTAATGAAAGGAAATGAGGTGCTGGCTGAAGCGGCCATTCGCTGCGGATGCGACGGTTATTTTGGCTATCCCATTACACCTCAATCCGAAGTGATGGAAACCTTAATGCTGCGTCAGCCCTGGAACGAAACAGGAATGGTTGTTCTTCAAGCCGAAAGTGAAGTAGCTTCCATTAATATGGTTTATGGTGCAGCCGGTGCCGGTAAAAAAGCGATGACTTCATCTTCCAGTCCGGGAATTAGTTTAATGTCCGAAGGAATTTCATACATCGCTGGTTCCGAACTTCCATGCTTAATTGTAAACGTTCAACGTGGTGGTCCCGGGTTGGGAACTATTCAGCCTTCGCAAGCCGATTATTTTCAGGCGATAAAAGGAGGCGGTCATGGCGATTATAAATTAATTGTTTTGGCACCTGCTTCGGTTCAGGAGATGAATGATTTTGTTGATTTAGGATTTGAACTGGCTTTTAAATACAGAAACCCGGCAATGATTTTAACCGACGGTGCTATGGGGCAAATGATGGAGAAAGTTGAATTATCCGATTTTAAACCACGCTGGACTGACGAGGAGATTCATAAAATATCAGGCGATTGGGCAACTACCGGAAAACCAGCTTCACGAAAGAAAAATGTAATTACCTCATTGGAGATGGACTCAGATGTTATGGAGGCTAAAAATCGCCGTTTTCAGGAAAAATACAAATTGATGGAAGAGCAAGAATCAAGATACGAATTGATTCAATGCGAAGATGCAGAATATATTATAGTGGCATTTGGAACTTCGGCGAGGGTTTGCCAGAAATCGGTGGAAATAGCTCGAGCCAAGGGATTAAAAGTTGGCTTACTTCGGCCAATTACGCTTTTCCCTTTCCCGAATGCAATTATTAAAGAGTTGACACGCAAGGCAAAAGGTTTTTTGTCTGTTGAGATGAGTGCAGGTCAAATGGTAGAAGATATAAAACTTGCTGTTTACGAAGCCGGAAGCAATGCAAGAGTGAACTATTTTGGAAGAATGGGAGGAATTATTCCTTCGCCAGGTGAGGTTGTCGAAGCTTTGGAAGATAAATTTTCGTGGGAATTAAGTTATGGAGTTAAAAGATCTTATTAAACCGGAAAACCTGATTTACGACAAGTCGCGAATTCTTGAGGATGATATTATGCATTACTGTCCGGGCTGTTCGCACGGGGTGGTTCATAAAATATTAGCTGAATTAATTGACGAGTTAGGTATTCAGGAAAAAACCATTGGAATTGCTCCTGTGGGTTGTGCTGTTTTTATGTACAAATATTTAGATATCGACTGGCAGGAAGCAGCCCATGGAAGAGCACCCGCTGTTGCAACCGGAGTGGCTCGTTTAAAACCTGATAGTTTTGTATTTACCTATCAGGGCGATGGCGATTTGGCATCTATTGGAGCAGCCGAAATTATACACGCTTGTAACCGTGGTGAAAACATTTTGGTGATATTCATAAATAATGGAATTTATGGAATGACCGGTGGACAAATGGCACCAACTTCGTTGGAAGGAATGGTGACTTCTACAACACCAACCGGACGAGATGTGGAACGAAATGGTTATCCATTAAAAATCACAAATCTTATTGCTCAATTGCCAGGAACATCATATGTTACACGTCAGGCTGTTCACACTGCCGGAGCAGTACGAAAGTGTAAAAAGACATTAAAAAAAGCGATTCAGAATGTACTGGATAAAAAAGGAACGTCTTTTGTCGAAGTTGTCTCAACCTGCAGTTCTGGTTGGAAAATGACTCCTGTGGCTTCAAATAAATGGATGGAGGAGAATATGTTTCCGTATTATCCACTTGGCGATTTGAAAGACAGTGTAAAAGGTGAACACATTTCAGAAAACTAAAAGCGAACATTATGACTGAAGAGATGATAATTTCCGGTTTTGGAGGACAAGGTGTTCTTTCCATGGGCAAAATTCTGGCATATTCCGGAATTATGGAAGACAAAGAAGTAACTTGGTTTCCTTCTTACGGCCCTGAAATGCGCGGGGGAACAGCAAATGTAACTGTGATTATAAGCGACACACGTATAAGTTCACCCATATTACATGAATTTGACACAGCTATTATTCTGAATCAACAGAGTATGGATAAGTTTGAAAGTGCAGTAAAACCTGGAGGCATATTGTTGTACGACCCGACCGGCGTATTAACTCCACCCACACGCGACGACATCAATATTTTTAAGGTTGAAGGTACAAAAGCAGCTATTGAAATGGGAAATCCAAAAGTATTCAATATGATTGTTTTTGGAAGCTACCTAAAAGTACGCCCCATTTTATCGTTAGATAATGTTGAAAAAGGATTGGAAAAATCATTGCCGGAACGTTACCATAAACTGATTCCAATAAATTTAGAGGCCATTAAAAAGGGGCAGGAAATTGTGGAATTAGTTCAAGAAGTATAAATAATATTACCACTTATGTTCAAAAGCTTCTTCCTATTTGGAGGAGCTTTTTTTTGAAATGAAAGAGAGAATTTTCAAGAATATAATTTTGTATACTAATTCATAAAAATCTCCTTGTCACTTAATCCTTATTGGTTTCTTTAAGCTCTGAATTTTTATGAATGGGAATAGTGATCGTAAAAATACTTCCTTTATCGATTGTACTTTCTACGGAGATTGTACCATTATTTCTCTCAACTAAATATTTACAAATTTGAAGCCCCAAACCACTTCCTGCTTCGCCTGCAGTTCCCTGTCCCACAAAAATATTACTAAAATCAAACAAGGAATTTAATTGTTTTTCAGTCATGCCATTTCCATTATCGGTCACAAAAATTTTCACTATATCAGTGTTTGAAGTTGTTTGAATTGTTATTTCACCCTGCTGATTTGTAAACTTTACCGAGTTCGATAGTAAATTTCTAAGCACGGTTAATATCATATTTTTATCTGCAAAAATTGAAATTGATTCCTCTATATTATTTGCAATACTTATATTTTTTTTGTCTGCGAATAGAATAACTTGCTCAATGGCTTCGGCCGCAGTTTCTTTTGGGCAAAAATGCTCGAATTGAACAGCTGATTTGTTTTGAACAGTTTTATGCCATTCAATTAATCCACTTAAAATTACATTTCCGTTATTGGCTGAGTGCTTAATTAAGTTTATAAATTCCTGAATTTGATTTTTGGGAAAAGTGTTAAAGTCAGTAAGGATTATATCGGAAAAGCTTATTACATTAGATATGGAACTTCTTAAATCGTGACCTACAATTGAGATAAGTTTGGTTTGCATCTCGCTTAGTTCTTTCAGTTTAATCTCTGAATTTACACGATTTGTAATGTCATTCGCCATACCAAGTGTTCCAATAAATTCCTTTTTGTCGTTATAAAAAGGAGTGAAAGTTATATTGAAATGGTATTTTTTGTAGCTAAGTAATGTTGTGAAAATTTCTCCATTTAATGCACTCTTTACCGCTTCTAGTATAAATGTATTATTTTTTGCAAGTTTATATATCGAATTCCCTTTTATCTCCTGGGGAGACATACCCAATTTATTCATTTCTTCTCCTTCGGCTAAAATTATTTCTCCGTTTGTGTCGATAATAAATATTGATGCCTGAGAATTTTCTACAATAGACCGAAAAAGTTTTTCGCTTTTACTTAACTCAATTTCAGTATTTTGTCTGTTTAAAACTAAAGATGCAATAGCCATAAAAGACTCGATAAGTTCGTGGTTTACCTTTGGTGCTGTGGGTTTTGTTAGTATAGTAATTGTACCGAAAACGTATTTTCCGTGTTGCATACTAATAAAATTCACATCTTTTATACTTAAAAGTTTTTTTAGTTTGTTACCTGTTTTATTCGAAATTAATCCATTGGTTAATTTCTCAAAGTCAAGTTCCAGTCTTGTTAATTTTCCTTCTTTAATTTTTCTATCATAATCTTTTAATGAAGTCGATTTCAAACTAAGCGGATCAAAACCTAGTAACTTAATTAAACCTCTAAATTTTGTATTGATGCCAGTTATCGATTTTATCTCCCATTGGCTCTTCTTGCCTTTGTCGTTAAATTGAGCACACGTAACAATTGCTTCTTTGTTTAATAGGTTGTAAATGTGTTCGGTAACATAATGGTAGACATCTTCTTTCCTTTTAAATAGAAACATATCCAATGCTGCTTCAGCTAAAAAACGGGTATGTCTTTTGTTCTCTTCAAACGATTGTTGATGTAGTATATTTAGTCTTTCGTCGGTTCCGATGTAAACTAACCCTGTTTTAGTACTATTATCAATCTTTATTAGAGAAGCTGAAAACGTTAGCTTAACTGCAATGCCGTGTTTATTTTTAAATAAAATCTTTTCGTTAGTAAATTCGGCAGATGTTGTGGTATCCTGGTTTAATGGATTTTTTTCTTGTAGGCTATTTTCAAGCAAATAATTTAATTTTTGCCCTACTACCTGTTCATGAGTATATTGGAGAAGGTCAAGTAACTTATGGTTAATCTCAAGAATTGTTTTATTCTCATCAACCAAAATCAGATAGTTTGAAATGGAAGAGAATAATTTACTTGAAATAGAATCGTGGCTGATTATAAATATATCATATCGCCAAATTCCATAACCAATTAATAAAAAGGTGATAATTCCAAATATATTTCCAAATTCAGGGATATTTAAATGGAATTGAGGGAAAATAATATCAGTTAACAGAGTTGTTATAAAAAAGAACAAGAATCCAATAAAAATAATTTTAGATTGTTTTTTTGGCTTACCAGTAAGTTTTTTATTGTATAACAGCAGAGTTGTTAAAATGGTCAGCCAATAAGTTACTCCAGCTACAATTGCAATGTAGTTAATTGGTCCCATTTTATATTCAATAGACCAACCCCAGTATTTTTCTATTGGAGGTAAAGCAATTAATTGGGTAGAAAATTGAATATATGTTAAAATGCATGCTGGGAGATACACTAATAAACGGAATTGTTTTGGTCGGCGAATATTTCTATTTAATTCGGTTACAAAATGAACAGAAATAGCCAAAGCAAATGGCCAAACAGAATATAGCTTCGACCAAATTAGCGCTTCGAAAGAGTCTGAAGCTAAGCGCATTTGGAATTGACTTAGATTTAAAAGTGCTACTGCAATTGTAAGTAAAAGAAATAGAAAGGTATTGCTATTGCGGCTTGAATTTAAAAATACAACTATACCAATTGTAGTTATAAATATTGTAGACAACAGGCTTAAAAAAGCAAATATATTCATGCTCAAAAATAAAGAATCGTTTATCAATGCATAGGTTAAAAACTGAAAGATAGAATTATAGATTTGTCGAACAACTACTTTTTGTTTTTAATTGTTAGAATTTTATCTTTCCCAAATTCTGAATTCCCTTTCAGAAACCATTCAACTACTATTTATTTGTGTACCCCGATTAATGTTATGTAAAATTATAGATTATTTTTTTTGAATTATACATAAATTATCAGTCTAATGGCTGCTCTAAAACTAATAAGGATATTGTTTAATTGCAAGAAATATTAGAATCAAAAAAAAAAGATTGCTAAAAAACTGTGGTAGCTGTGAAATTCCTTTGCATTCATAATTTCTAATTTTACTTACTTTTGGGTATAACGAATTAAAGTGTTTAACCTGCATTATTTGGCAGATGAACAATGCGGGTTAATAACTTGTATCCTACAGAATATCGGGTTATCTTAAATATTATTAGATGTTTTTATGAAATTAAAATGCGTTGTTCTGTTCTCAATACTTTTTGATGTTTGTGAATTGTTATTTTGTGCTTTTCATCCGAATTTTATTCATAACGCAAATGATTGAATATTAATACGTAGTAACTTATTTTGTTACAACTTTGTATTTCCCGGAATCTAACTTTAGTTTGCCATTTGCCGATTGAATTTCCATTTTTTCTCCCTTACTAAAATCTGTAATTACGTATCTTTTTGAATTGGTATATTTTTTGGGCAAAATTACAGTCGCCTTTGTATTTTTCGGTATTTCCAGGTTTAATATAAACGAAGAATTTTCTATTTCCCATTCCGAAGAAATAACTCCATTAACAGAATTATAGGAACATTTTACCCAATTAATTTCTCCAACAGTTTTTGGAGCAATTATAATCTCCTTGTACCCAACCGAATTTTCGGCCTGGTAAATTCCCCCAAGTCCGGAATAAAACCATTCCATTAAATGCCCCAGCATCATGTGGTTGTTCGATACATCTTTTAGGGCCGCCCAACTTTCGGTAAGCGACGTAGCGCCTTGTTTTAGCTGAAAACCATATCCGGGGCGATCGCTTCTGTTATTCATTTTATACAAAATATCTGAACGGCCGTTTTCACTCAAAACACGAACCAGAAAATGATATCCAATGTCGCCCGATGTTAAAGCATAATCATTTTTTTGAATGGATTTTATCAGGTTGTCGAATACTTGTCCCTGATCTTCTTTCGGAATTAGTCCGGTGTATAATGGCATGGCATAAGCAGTTTGGCTTCCGGTAGAAACAATTCCTGTTTTAGCATTGAAAAACTGTTTAAGAAATGCTTTTTGTACTTGTAAAGAAATTCCTTTGTATTTATCGACGTCCTTTTTTTGTCCAAACAATTCAGCAGCTTTAGTAAGAATTAAAAGATCGTAATAGTAGACCGACGTTGCTGTAACTGCTTTTGGCGTAAGTTGGGCTTCTCCCGGGTGCTTGGGACCAAGATCGTACCAATCGCCTAAACCATGCTCCAGTAAATTACCTTTCGATTTTTTATGAAGGTAATCGACGTACCTTTTCATCATCGGGTAGGCTTTCTCTAAAACTTGTTTATCGCCATACCAGTTATACATTTGCCAGGGAATAATTACCGATGCGCTTCCCCATTCGGGTGAGTCGCGAAAACCACTCTCGAACTCTACATATTCCGGTGCAATGTCGGGAACTAAACCGTTGTCGAGCTGAGAGTCCATCATATCGGTAATAATTTTGCTGTACATTTTATGAATGTCAAAATTATAGTGCATCGATGGCCCAATGAGGTACGTTTGTTCAAGCCAGCCCAGCTTTTCGCGATGGGGGCAGTCGGTGGCAACACTAGCCATGTTGCTTTTTATTCCCCAATTAATTAATTCAAATGTTTGGTTGAATAGTGTGTCGGAGCAGCTAAAAGAACCTACAGTTGGTGCAGAGTTGCGGGTGTGAAGCATTTTTAAGCTTACAATCTCAGTTTTGTTTTTTGCATTTTCCGGTTCAATAATTTCAACAGAAGCATATCTAAATCCGTAGTAGGTGAACCGTGGTTGCCACTCTTCAATACCATCACCTTTTAATGTGTAGTTAAACTCGTACGGACCACCGCCGCTGCGTTGTGTAATATTTCCTTCCTCATTAATCAGCTCATCCGGGCGAATAAGTATTTGTGTGCCGCGGTTTCCTTTCACTTTCAATGAAATTATTCCCGATGCATTTTGTCCAAAATCATAGATTATTTTCCCTGTTTGCGATGTGGAAATTTTCTGTACATCAAACTCCTGCATTATTTGCAAAGGGTTATCAAGTTCCGGTTCAAGAGTGTTTGTGCTCTCGTTAATCAATACCGGGTTTTGCCATTCCGAATCATTAAATTTGGGTGTACTCCAACCGTTTTTCTCAAGTCGGGCATCGTAATCTTCTCCACCATAAATACTACTAAAAGTAATAGGAGAGGGGGCTACTTTGCAATTTTTATCTGAAACTATGGTTTTTGTTGTTCCGTCGTTGTAATTAATCGTAATTTTGAAAATGAGTTTTGGAT
>JABMPI010000641.1 GCA_013203755.1 Bacteroidota bacterium | reverse complement strand
TATGAAATAATTTTCTACGAAGCCATTGCCGCGGCTATGGCGTATGAGCTGTTGTTAGCCACCGTATTTTATTCAATGTTTAAATTTAAATAATCACCTTCGTCGTATCCAATGGCAATACTAATTTCTTTGTTATTCTTTGAAATTATATTTCTAAACTGATTGTCTTGGAGGCAATTAATTATGATAAATGAATAATATGCAATCGGGAAGATCCAATCACCAATCTCAATGATTTTTTTGTCTTTTTTAATAATTGAGATAATTTCATTTAATGTTCCTAAAAGAAAAATACCACTGCTTGTTTCATAGTCAAATTCACTTGCCCATTCAATGTTATCATTGTCAAAATATTCGGAACCTGACAAATAAAATGCATAATTTTCCTTATTATTTTCTTTGTCCAAATATGTGTTAATTCCAAACCAAATTCCTTTTATTGTTTCTGGCAATGGAGAAGCTGTAAGCTCTTTTATGAGCTGTTCTCTTACCTCGCCAACTTCAAAAGAATAATCAAGTTTTGAAAGTTTGATATATGTATCCTTATTCATTTCTGGTTCTAGGGCTTTGATTAATTCTAACATGCAAATTGAAGTCGGTTTTCGACTTGCGACTAGAAGTTCGAATTTTTCCCATGTACTATCTATTAATTCAGTTTTCATGATATGTTTGTTGAGGGAGATATGGTGGCTAACGGGTTTGCTATGCGCCGTTGCCGCATTTTTTATTGTTTTTGAGTTAGTTATTTCACTTCAAATTTAAACTAAATTTTCTACGAAGCCATTGCCGCGGCTATGGCGTATTAGCTGTTGTTGTGTGCTGGTGTTTCTTCACTCTCTTTGTAATATCCATTATTTGTAATTTCGTGTATTAAATATCTTGCTTCAGCTTCATCAATTCCAATCCCAAATTTAATTGTTTTCATACCGTAGTCAAATCGTAATTTCCCTCCAGTCAAACCCCAAAAGTCACCAACATTATTCTGTGCAAATAAACTTGTCTTATTTTGAGCAGGATTCAGTTCAAGGTTTTTAACAGCTTTTAAATCATATTTTCTAGTTCTAAATACAAAGTTTTTAATACCCTTGTCTATTTGAAATATTCTTTTGTCTATTGAAAGTGTTTCGCGCCCAGCAAGTGTCCATAATAAGACCAATATTGCAAAAGCCCCTCCAATTGTCCATCCTGTCAACCAAACTAACATAAAAGTATCTATTCCAATATTGTCAGAATTTATCAAACTAGTAATCGCACTTTTTTCACCAATAAACCAACCAGTTACCCAAACACAAAGAAAAAGGATTATAAACCAATTCTTTTTTGAAGGAATCTGAATTGTCATTTTAGTACCCTCAAAATCTATTTTTGTTCTACCTGTGTGTAGTTGTTCAATCATTGTTTTTTAGTTTGTTTTATACTGCGTTTATTTTTTCACTTGCACACAACGGAATTGCGATGCGCCGTTGCCGCTTTTTTGTTGATTCTTGAGTTTGTAATTTAACCTCAAATTTACTGATAATTTTTCTACGAAGCCATTGCCGCGGCTATGGCGTATGCGCTATTGTTGTGGGCTGTTTTTATTCGAATATATAATGGTCTGAAACTGAACTGGTCTTTATGCATTGTGGACAGCCTTCAGAACAATACCAACCGCCTTCTGCAAAAAGTGGTTCACATCCGTCAGGACATCCAGAGCAAATAACTATGGGTAAATTATTGTCATTAAGCTCAAACAAATCTCCTTTGGACTCTTTCAGTGCAACCATACATTTCTGATTTTCATTGCCAGTAATTCTAAGAAAATATCTATTCTGATATTCAATGATTTCTACTGACTTTACAACGAAATTATTTCCAGATGGAGAAAATAAATTTGTAAGACCGTTCTGAATTTTTTCGGTTGAAATTACTAAGTTCAATGACTCATCCTGTATCTTCCCAATTAAAGGTCCTGTTGATGATTTTTCTCCGCATCCTATAACTGTCATTTGTAAAACTAATAAAATTAAGAATGTCTTTGTAGTTATGTTATTCATATTAATCAAATTAAAGGTTTAATGATGATAAGTTCTGATTCCAAATTATGTCTTTTTATCAATTCTTATAAGAATTTCTTGTTGCGAGGAGTTTCTATTCGATATCAAATTGATTTTGATGATTCCATTTATATTTTGATTTTTGTTCACTATTTCTATTCTTGTTCATCGGTCTTAAAATTGCCCACAACGTTCATGCGATGCACAGTAGCCGCTATTTGTTGAATTTTGAGTTTTTAATTTAATTTCAAATTTACGACTAAAT
>JABMPI010000640.1 GCA_013203755.1 Bacteroidota bacterium | reverse complement strand
TGTCGATGATTTCTTATGCCGGAGGTTCTCGGTTTTTGCAATTAATGGGTGGTGCAAATCTTAGTTTTTACGATTGGTATTGCGATTTACCACCATCGTTTCCCGAAACCTGGGGCGAGCAAACCGATGTTGCAGAAAGTGCCGACTGGTACAACTCTAAATTTATTGCAGCGGTTGGTTCCAACGTAGCTCAAACCCGCACGCCCGACGTTCATTATTTTGCTGAGGCGAGGCACAACGGTACAAAAACAGTAGTATTTTCTCCCGACTTAAATGCGTCGGGGAAATATGCCGACGAGTGGATTCCTATTCACTCTGGTCAGGACGGCGCATTCTGGATGGCGGTAACGCATATTATTCTAAAGGAATATCATCATGAAAAGAAAGTCCCTTATTTTATTGATTATGTAACCAGATATAGTGATAGTCCTTTTTTGGTTCAGTTAGAAAAAAAGGATGGAGTTTATCAGCCAGGTAAATTGTTGCGTGCTAATAAAATCAGCAAATATAAAGACGCCGAAAACGGCGATTGGAAATTTCTGAATATCGATAAAAACTCAGGCGAATTAGTTTGTCCGGGAGGAAGTTCCGGTCACCGTTGGGATGACCGGGATGGAAACTGGAACCTTAAATTTCAGGATGCTGAAATGGGTGGCGATTACGACCCGGTACTGTCGTTGTTAGAAAATAGTGACGATACTTTACAGGTTGAATTCACCGAATTTGGTCTCGATAAAAAACGATTACGAGGTGTTCCTGTAAAAAATATAAAAACGGTTGACGGAACAGTTACCGTAACAACGGTTTACGACCTAATAATGGCGCAGTACGGTATTGACAGAGGACTGGCAGGCGATTATCCAAAATCGTACGAAGAGACAGACCAGGCATACACACCAGCATGGCAGGAAATATTTACCGGTATTGCCGCCCAAAATGTAATTAAGTTTGCCCACGAATGGTCGGTTACCGCTGAAAAAACCAATGGTAAATGTATGATTATTATTGGCGCAGGAATTAACCACTGGTACCACTGTAATCTTATGTATAAAGCCGGAACAATGGCGTTAATATTAACGGGTTGTATTGGAAAAAATGGCGGTGGTTTAAATCATTACGTAGGTCAGGAAAAATGCGCCGTAGTAGATTCATGGGGGCTGGTTATGTCTGGGAAAGATTGGCAGGGGCCCACTCGATTGCAGCAGGCACCAATTTGGCATTACATGAATTCCGACCAGTGGCGTTACGACGGGCATCATAAAGATTACAACACCGTTCCTGAAAATGAATTGAGTGGTTTGCATACCGCCGACATGATTGTAAAATCGGTTCGAAACGGTTGGATGCCATTTTATCCGCAATACAATAAACCAAATTTCGAGATTGTAAAAGATGCCCGCGATGCCGGTGCAAAAACAGATGCCGAGATAAAAGAATATTTGTTGGGCGAATTAAAAAGTGAAGAGATACTGCACTCTGTAGTACAACCCGATGAAGAAATTAATTTCCCAAGAGTTTGGTATATCTGGCGTGGAAATGCTTTGATGTCGAGCGCAAAAGGCGAAGAGTTTTTCAAAAAACATTATTTGGGAACTCATCATAATTCGGTTGCCAGCGAATTGGCAAAAGGGCTGATAAACGATGTGGAATGGAAAGAAGAAGCTCCCCAAGGTAAAATGGATTTGATTGTCGACCTGAATTTTAGAATGGATACATCGGCACTTTATTCCGATATTGTTTTACCCGCAGCATCGTGGTACGAAAAGTCCGATTTGAATTCCACAGACATGCACTCCTTTATTCACCCTTTAACCGCTGCTGTGCCTCCTGTTTGGGAAGCCAAAAGCGACTGGGCAATTTTTAGGGAGATAGCAAAAGCAACTTCAGAAGTGGCAAAAACACACTTTCCGCATACAATGAAAGACATTGTAAATCTTCCGTTGATGCACGATTCGAAAGCTGAAATTGCTCAACCGGATGTGAAAGACTGGAGTAAAGGGGAATGCGAAATGATACCTGGAAAAACAATGCACAACATTGCATTTGTCGACCGCGATTACACCGAAATTTATAACAAGTTTATCAGCCTCGGAAAAAATACAAGAAACGGTTTGGGAGCGCATGGAAACAGTTATGAATGTGCTGACTTTTACGATAGTTTATTGGAAAATAAAGACCATTTACAAAAAGTAAAAGGCGAAGTCTATCCTTCGATAAAAGACGATGAGGAAGCAATTAATGCCATTTTGCATTTGTCGTCGGTTACCAACGGCGAGTTGGCGCACAGAGCTTATCAGAATGCAGAGAAAAGAACAGGCATGCCATTAGCCGATATTTCAGCCGATTTTAAAAATGTAAAACTGGATTTTGCCGATTTGCAGGCAAAACCACAGCGATACATAAGTTCTCCGGTTTGGTCGGGGATTATGGAAAACGGTCGTGCTTATGCCGGTTTTACTTATAATGTAGAAAGGTTGGTTCCATGGAGAACACTCACCGGAAGGCAACATTTTTATCTCGACCATGAATTGTACATTAAGTTTGGCGAGAATTTGCCAACTTACAAACCATCTCCAAAACCTAATGTTTTAGGGGATTTGCAAAACTCAGTAGCAACCGGAAAAGCAAAAGTTTTAAATGTGCTAACACCTCACGGAAAGTGGCAAATGCACACAACTTATAGCGATACAGCACGAATGCTAACTCTTTCGAGAGGAATGGTTCCATGCTGGATAAGTGAAGAAGATGCGGAAGAAATTGGAGTGAAAGACAACGATTGGGTAGAAGTATTTAATGATTATGGTGTTTATGGTGCAAGAGCTGTAGTAAGCGCCCGTATTCCAAAAGGAATTTGTATTGTTTATCACGCCACAGAAAGTACCTATTCATCGCCAAAACCTCAGGTTCGTGGTTACGAAAGAGGAGGCGGACACAATAGTTTTACCCGCGTTCGCCTGAAACCAAATTTATTGGCAGGTGGTTACGGGCAGTTTACTTACCATTTTAATTACTGGGGACCGGTTGGAGTTAACCGCGATTCGCATGTGTTGGTACAAAAAATGGATAGGGTTGATTTATAAATTGCGTCTCTTTGAAAACATCAATAACTGCGTTACGCTCATCTCGAAAACAGTCATTTACGAAAGTAAATTCCTTGATTTTCAAGATTTCGCAAGCCTTGTTCTTGACGCTTTCAAAGAAGCCACTTAAGATGGATAGTTTTCGAAGGAATAATAGATTTTAAATTATAATGCTGATGTTCTCTAAAAATTCAAAGGTCAAGGCTTTAAAATTTTTCAAAGCTCGATTTTACTTCTGTAAATGAGTGTCCGTCAGCTGACGGATTTTTGTAACGCAGAGATTTGGATTTTTAGAGGTTATCTTAAGTAACAAAATACAATAACATGGATATAAGATCTCAAATATCAATGGTTTTCCACCTCGACAAATGTATCGGTTGTCATACCTGTTCGATTGCATGTAAAAATACATGGACGGATAGAAAAGGCGCGGAATACATGTGGTGGAACAATGTGGAGACTAAGCCGGGTACAGGGTATCCGTCGAAGTGGGAAGACCAGTCGATTTATAAAGGCGGTTGGGAGAAGAAAGGCGATTTCCTGAATTTAAAAGGTGCTGGTAAAGTGAAGGGGATTAAAAACCTGTTTCATAATCCTAACATGCCCGAAATGGATGATTATTATGAACCGTGGACCTATGAATACAGCAACCTTTTTGAGGCACCCGAAGGAGACGACCAACCAACTGCGCGCCCGATGTCGCTTTTAACTGGCGAACCGCTGGATGTGAAAGGCGGCCCAAACTGGGATGATGATTTAAGTGGTACGCCCGATTATGCCCGGCAGGATGTGAATATGAAAAATGTTTCGCGGGCAGAGCAGGAAGCGATGTTCCAACTGGAGCAAATGACCATGCACTATTTACCAC
>JABMPI010000639.1 GCA_013203755.1 Bacteroidota bacterium | reverse complement strand
GCGGGCTATCGCAACACACCGACGGAGCCTGGAACGATGTGCACCCTTGCTGGATGCCGGACGGAAAAATATTATTTATCTCGGAACGAAGAGGTGGATTTTTGCGTTGCTCGGGAAGCCGGCCATGTCCGAATTTTACCATGCATGCCATGGATGCCGATGGAAGCAACATTGTTCGTATCAGTCATCACGAAACCAACGAATGGCATCCATCAATTAATAACGACGGAAAAATACTTTATACCCGCTGGGATTATGTAGACCGTGGCGACGATCAGGCTCATCACCCCTGGATTGCTGCTCCCGATGGGCGCGACCCACGTGCGATTCATGGAAATTACAAATACCAACACCAGGATGGTGCAGATATGGAAGTTTATGTAAGACCAATTCCTGATTCGCATAAATATGTTGCGCTGGCAGCTCCGCATCATGGAGGTTCCTATGGTTCTTTAATTGTTATCGACCCAAAAGCGGACGACGACGACGGCATGGGACCTGTAAAACGATTAACTCCTGACGATGGTTTTCCGGAAACACGTTTGACCAATCCGGAAGAATATGAGACCAACGGGGAAAGAGGGACTGGAAAATATACCTTTAATGGAGAAGCAGAAAAATCGAATAAAAGTTATGCCGCGGCATTTCCTTTATCGGAAAATTATTACATGACTACCCGTAATAAAAAGCTTTATTTAATCGATGCTTTCGGAAATCGCGAGTTGATTTTTGAAATGCCGGATATGTATGCATTGGGTCCTGTTCCTGTAAAAGCCAGAAAAACACCGCCCATTATTCCTTCGCATACCGAAGCTGTGAAATTGGTTGATGCACCAGAATATTTAAAAGTGGGAGATGAACACCCCATTGAAAAAAGTGCTGCGGGATATAAAACTCCGGGTACAGTTAGTGTAATGAATGTGTACAACAGCCGTATTCAATTTCCTGAAGGAACAAAAATTACTGCGCTTCGGATAATTCTGGTTTTACAGAAAACGACTCCGGTTCACCAGGCGCCAGCTATTGGTTACGGTATGGAAACCGGCGCGCGATCTGTTCTGGGAACTGTGCCTGTAGAAACAGATGGAAGTGCATTTTTTAAACTTCCGTCGGCAAAATCGGTATATTTTCAGGCTTTGGATGAAAATGGAGAGGCTGTTCAATCGATGATGAGTTCTACTTATGTTCAGGGCGGTGAGAATTTGTCGTGTATTGGTTGCCACGAGAAAAAAGGTCAGACCCCGGAAAACAGACAACGTTTGGCCTTGCAACGAGCACCGTCTGAAATAACACCGGAACCATCGG
The DNA here is from genome assembly GCA_013203755.1 of Bacteroidota bacterium. Classification (GTDB taxonomy): domain Bacteria; phylum Bacteroidota; class Bacteroidia; order Bacteroidales; family Prolixibacteraceae; genus Draconibacterium. The sequence goes on along the minus strand of JABMPI010000639.1, from coordinate 9,577 downwards.
GTAGTAATCCTTTTAGTTATCCAATGCTGGTGCAGCCGGTTTTAGATAAAAATTGTGTGGAATGCCATAATTCATCAGATAAAACATTTGATTTACAAGCCGGAAACTGGGAAGAGGATGAATACAAATGGTACACTTCGTACCGAAACCTGCAAAAATATGCCTGGCATCGGGGTGCACTTGGTAAAGGTTACGATTTTTGGAATCATCCACGAAGTATTCCGGGAGAAGTTGGTGCAAAGGTATCGGATTTAATCCGAATTCTGAAGAACGGACATTATAAAGTAAAACTTAGTGATGAGGAAATGCGACGTTTGGTAGTTTGGATAGATGCCAATTCAGATTTTTATGGTTCTTACGAAAATATTACTGAACAGGCTGCCGGAGAAGTGGTTTGGCCTGCGATGGAGTAGGAGGAGAGTTCAAAGTTTAAAGTTTAAAGTTTCAAGTGTTCAGTTTTCTGTATAAAAAAAGGCTCAATCCTAATGAGTTGAACCTTTATCTATATTTGAACTATTGATTCTGTTGCCCGGGAAAACTAAAAAATACTCCAAAGAGTATCTTGTTGGCTAGTTGTTTAATTAATGCATTATTGCTAATAAAACTGAACTAAAATTCATAATGATTATGGGAATAAAGATTCGAGATGAATTTTACCCGATATTTTCAAGTATCAGTATAAACAAACCTTGCAATCTGTTTTGCGTATTAGTACAACGTTGCTTAACACTATTACCAAAAATATGTTTAAAAACTATCTGAAAATAGCATACCGTAATCTGATAAAGCAGAAACTTCATTCAACAATAAATATTACTGGTTTAGCAATAGGAATGGCAGTATCGATCCTAATTTTATCTTATGTCTGGTTTCATCTTAGTTTTGATCGTTTTCATTCCAAATCAGATCAGACCTACCGGGTAGTTCAGAGCTTTAAAATAAATGAGAAGGAACGAAATTGGGGAAGGACGAGTTATACTTTAGCCGCAGTTCTAAGAGAAGAATTTCCTGAAATAATCCATGTAGCACGATTGAATCATTATGAAAATAACGCTGACATAGAAATTAACATTAATGGGAAAAAATTCATTGAAAAGCGTAGAGGGGAAAACCTAGTACGAGCAGATAATGACATCTTTAAAATTTTTGACATCGTGTTAGTTCAAGGTGATTCTGAAACAGCTCTCGAAGATCCTAATTCCATAATTATTACGGAGGATGTATCCAGAAAATATTTCGGCAACGAAAATCCAATGGGTAATGTTATTAACATCAGGTCAGTAAAAGATGAAAAAGTATTTGATTTTAAGATTACCGGAGTTGCAAGAAAGATGCCGGATAATTCACATTTTGAGTTTAAATATCTTATTCCTCAGGAGAAATCGCCATGGTACTGGTATAAATATGCGTCGGGATATACCTATACTTATCTTACACTTCCTGTTGATTATCCTATTGAAGACCTGGAAAGTAAGTTTCCGGGAATAGTAAAAAAACATTTTACTTCTGATATTGAAGACTGGGCTTCCGTCCCATACAAAGATTGGCTGAAATCAGGCGGATACTGGACATTGCAACTTCAAGGGCTTAAAAATATTCATTTGGACCAACATTATCACAGTACTCATCTGGTAAAAAAAGAAGATTCATCTCAGGTTCGTTTATATTCGCTTATTGCCCTTTTTATTATTGTTCTTGCATGTATTAATTTTGTAACCTTGTCAACCGCCAAATCCGGCATAAGGGCAAAGGAAGTTGGTGTACGTAAAGTAAACGGGGCAAAAAGAGTACAACTTATCTGGCAATTTCTTACCGAATCTATACTGCTAAGTATTATTGCCCTTGTTTTTGCGGTACTAATGGTTTTACTATTTTATAAACCATTTAGCAAGCTATTAGAGATACAAACTTCCTTTAACACAACAGTAATAGTATTTATGGTAAGCGCTCTGTTTATACTCACATTACTAGTTGGAGTAATAGCCGGGAGCTATCCCGCATTTTTTCTTTCTGCATTCAAACCGGTAAATGTTCTTAAAGGTCAATTATTGGGAAAAATGAAAGGAATGAAAATCAGAAACAGTCTGGTTATTTTTCAATTTGTAATCTCTATGGTCTTAATAATTTCCAGTATAGTTGTCTATAAACAGTTTGTTTACATGCAAAATAAAGATCTTGGTTTCGACAAGGGAAACATTGTTATTGTTAAAGAAGTAGCTGCGAGATTATGGTTAAAAGACAGAGGAATATCTCAAGAGGAAAGAATAACTCGAATGGAGACATTTAAACAAGAATTGCTGAAAAATTCCAATGTTACAAATGTCTCATATGCCAGATCGATACAAGGCACGCAGGGAGTTGGTTACGATTTATTTGCAGTGAAAGCTGAAGGTGCTTTACCTGAGAAAAAGTCTTCTGTTAACGTTACCCATGTTGATCATGATTATAAGAACTTATTTGCTTTGGAAATAGCAGACGGAAAAAACTTTAAAAAGAGTTTATTAACTCCACAAATCATAGAAGGCGTCATAATTAATGAGAAAGCAGCAAATTTTTTAGAATTAAAAAATCCAGTTGGGAAATATATTTATTTTGATAAATGGTACGTATTGATTGAAGGTAAATGGGTGGGACGCAAAGCTCAATTCCCAATAATTGGTGTGTTTAAAGATTTCCATACCCATAATTTGCATCAGGCTATACAACCTACAATATATTTCCCATTGCATAGGGGAGATGGAGTTTCAAATTTTATTTCTGTAAGGTTTATGCCTGGCAACATTCGGAATAACATTGCATTTTTAGAAAAAAAATGGGAAGAAATGGGTGCTATACAGCCTTTAGAATATTCTTTTTTCGACCAAGAATTTGATAATTTGTACAGAAAGGAAAAGAAACTAGCTCAGGTTTTTACATTCTTTTCAATCCTTGCTTTATTTATAGCTTGTCTTGGAATATTCGGGCTAGCGGCTTTAACCGCAGAGCAGCGGACAAAAGAAATTGGAATTAGAAAAGTAGTGGGGGCTTCAGAAAAGAATGTTGTACTATTACTTTCCAGAATATATTTAAAACTTTTGATTGTTGCCAGTTTACTGGCATGCCCTGTGGGGTATTTTATTATGCACAGATGGCTTCAGGAATTTCCTTTTCGTATAAAACAGGGAGCTGATATTTTTATACTCACCGAAATTATTGTTTTGGTTATTGTTGTATCCTCAGTTAGCTACTATTTGGTAAAAGCTGCGTTTACTAATCCTGTAAGGACGTTAAAATATGAATAAAATAAATGTCGACTTCTTCTATTTTTTTCGCATTCTTTGTATGAATTAGAGAATATAAGTTTGGAATTCACCTGTTTTTATATCAACAAGCGAAACAGGTCTTCTTTCTCATTGATGTATTCGTAGATAAACCCATTCTCTTCCATGCGTTGAACCAGCCCGTTAAAATCTTCTTTTTTCTGAACTTCAATTCCAATTAATGCGGGGCCTTTTTCGCGGTTGTTTTTCTTTGAATACTCAAAATGGGTAATATCATCGGTGGGGCTTAATACAGTGTCAACAAATGTGCGCAATGCGCCTGAACGTTGTGGGAAGCGAATAATAAAGTAATGTTTCAGCCCTTCGTAAAGCATGGAGCGCTCCTTTATCTCTTCGGTTCTGGTAATGTCGTTGTTGCTTCCGCTAACAATACAAACCACATTTTTGCCTTTAATTTTGTCTTTATAGAAATCGAGTGCAGCAATTGATAAAGCACCGGCAGGCTCAATAACAATGGCGTCCTGATTATAAAGCTCTAGTATTTTTGTGCAGATTCTGCCTTCAGGAACAGCAACTAAATCGTCGAGAACTTGTTTGCAAACTTCAAAGGTAATTTCACCAACTTTCTGCACGGCAGCACCATCAACAAATTTGTCTATTTTTTTCATCTCAACTACCTTCCCCGCTTCCATCGATTTTTTCATGGAAGGAGCTCCGGCAGGTTCAACGCCAATTATTTTAGTGTTGGGGCTCATTTGTTTGAAGTAAGTACCCACGCCAGCGGCTAATCCGCCGCCGCCAACCGGAATAAAAATATAATCGATATGTTCCTTTGAATCTTGTAAAATCTCTACGCCAACGGTTGCTTGTCCTTCAATAATCTGCTGGTCGTCGAATGGATGTATAAATGCCATGCCTGTTTTTTTGCAGTCTTCCATGGCCAGGTTGTGAGCATCGTCGTAAGTGTCGCCGGTTAAAATCACTTCAACAAACTCTTTTCCAAACATTTTAACCTGTTTTATTTTTTGTCTGGGTGTGGTTGCCGGCATCTATATTTTTCCTTTAATCGCCAGTTTTCGACACGAATAAGCAACACCCTGGGCATGGTTTCCAGCACTGGCACAAACTACTCCGTTTGCTAATTCCTCTTTAGAAAGATGAGCGATTTTATTAAAAGCCCCTCGCAATTTATACGAACGAACCACTTGCAAATCTTCACGTTTCAAAAGAATATTTGCATGGAATTCATCCGAAAGGTTTATATTCTTTTGAAGTGGTGTGTGCAAAATAACCTCGTTGAGATTGATTTTTGCCTTGTTAATATCTTGTAGTTTTGGAAAATATTTTGTCGAAGTCATCTTTTCAAATTTTGGCAAAGATAGTAATAGAATGGGAGTGTTGAATTTGGTGTGCCATAAAAATGTTTAAGAGGTAACAAGATGAAATAATTTTGGGATGAAAATAATAAATCCAACAATAAGTGCAGTCAAAGTACTAACAAATACAGCTGCAGCAGACAAATCTTTTATCTTTTTTATTACCTGATGTTTTTCATGCGAAACAAAATCGCATAAGTTTTCGATGGAAGAATTGATAATTTCGAAACTGAAAACCAAAGCAATGGATAGTATAATTGCTAACCACTCCGATTTTTCAATTTCGAAAAGTATGGAAACACCAATTACAATAATTGCAGTTGTTAAATGTATTCTAGAGTTGTGCTCTTCGCGGAACAATATTTTTAATCCGTTGAAAGAATATTTAAAGCTTTTTAGCCTTTCTCCGAAAGAAAATTTTGAGTCTTTATTTTTCATTTTGTAATAGTTAATCGTGTAGGACAGAAATCTTTTTCAAAGTTTAAAACTTTGGAAAGTTAAGTAGGTAGAAGTTTATTCACCCGGTGACGGAAAGTCAACGGGTGAACTTGTTTTCAGCTATTCGTTATACCAATTTATTTTTCGGGTTGAATACATTAATATGCCAAGTAGAACAAACAGTCCAACGCTTCCGGCAAGCAGTGCGTACGATTCCAGTTGCAACAGAACAAATATAAAACCGTAACAGGCAGCCAATGCCAATCCAATGCCAATCGAATTTTTAATTTTTGGCATAAAACTTCGGGAATATAGAAAAACAAGTAGCAAAACTGCCGAAGTGGCAACCAGGTATGCAATGTTAAAACCCAGATGTTCGGAGATAGAAAGCAGTAACAGATAGAAAATTGTTATTGCGCTACCCACCAGAATATATTGAAACGCATGAATCCTCTGTTTTGAAAACACCTCGTACATAAAGAATACAATGAAAGTTATTATAATTATTAGAATGGCATATTTTGCACTTCGTGTATTTTTTTGATAGTGGTTGGCCATTGTAATTAATTCAACTCCAAAGTCTGAATTATGAATTGCAGTGTTGTTATTGTTATTTGGCCATTGCTGCGGAAAATTGCGGTTAAAATGCAAGACTGTCCAATTTGCTGAAAAACCGGAATTGGTAATTTTCCTATCTTTTGGAAGAAAATTGCCAATGAATCCGGGGTCGTTCCACAGCGAAGATATCTGTACTTCGGTTTTTTCTCCTACCGGAGTAAATAGTAAACTTTTACTTCCCTTTAAACTAAGTTTTAATTCAAAAGTATTGCTGTTGTTTTCTGCAATTTGCGGCACTGCCACAGAAATTCCGCTATTTCCAATGGTCGAATTTTTTAGTCCTGGCGAAAAAATTAACTCTTTTCCCGACCAGTTGAGTTTAACCTCTTCGTTAATTCCCCTTAAATCGTTAATGGACAATTGAATTTGTGCTTGTTCCCAAAGAATATTTTCAGGCTGAATATTTAATGAATTAAAATCGGGATATTCAAAGTTTCCATTAATTTGAAGTTCAGACTGGTAAACCACCACATCATAAATACTTCTATACAATTTCTCAGGATTAATTTGTCCGTTGATGTTTAACTCTTTAGGCAAAAAAGTTGCCGTTTCAATAATCTCCTTGTACTCGTTGTCTTTTTCGTTATAAATACTTTTTTTATAAGGAACAGTAAGAATTGGTCCTGTAATTACCTGGTTGTTCGACCATTTTTCCATTACCTCGCTAATGGAATTTTCGGCGTTCAAACTTCGTTCATGTATTAGCGAAAGAATCATCATTTTGGGTATTAAAAGTATCAATACTAAAAATCCGATTGTTACTAATTTAAAAGATAGTTTTCGGTGAAAGCTAATTCCCATTTTGTCTAATAAGTTTTCTTGTTTTTCTTTTTCCATGATTTATGATTTTAAAAGTACTTTGAATTTCAAAGTTAATAGATAAAAAAATTATTGCTTATGTTGATTGATTAACTCTTCCATGGCTTTTAAATGAAAATCAAAAGCTATTTTACCAGAGGATGTAATTTCATAAGTAGTATTTGGTTTTCGGCCAATAAAAGATTTATTTACTGCTATATATTCTGATTTCTCCAACGCTTTTAAATGGCTTGCCAAATTGCCGTCGGTAAGTTCCAGTAATTCTTTTAAATTATTAAAACTTAACTTTGTGCTTACCATTAACGCAGCCATAACACCCAGCCTTACTTTATTTTCGAATGCTTTATTTAAATTTTGGATTACGTTCTTCACTTTACCTGAGTTTGATTTTTTGATTCATTCCGAAGGTAGAGAAAACCATAAATTATATGAACAACTCCAAATCCAACTGCCCATAAATACAAACCGTATCCGGGAGAAATGGCAGCAACCAGTCCAATTACTATTTCAATAATTCCTAAACCTAGAATTTCTGGACGGGTATATTTTGCCGCGTTAACCAGTGCCAGACCGTAAAAAATCAGAAAGCAAGGACTTATTATTCCGTAATAGCCACGCAAAGTTAAAATTGAAATTAAAAGTCCACCAGTGACTAACGGAATTAGCAGATTTATAAGTAGTAGTTTTGAACCCGGACCCCAAACTGGTTTTTGCTCTTTCCGTGCTTTATTAATGGTTAGAAAAAGTATGGTAATAAGCGCAAGTAGTAAAACCGATGTGCCAATAATCAAAAGTAATACAAGAACGTCGTTTACATATTCTTGTCGAAAGTTTGAGGGGAATTGAACATAGACAATCTGATAAGCAAGAAAAGCACCAATTAGTGCATACATTCCAACTAGAATTCCTGATAATCCACTGAGAGAAAGAAATCGGCTCGAGCGTTCCATTATTTCGCGGATGTTTTTTAATTCACTGAGAAGTTTTTCTGATTCGTTCATATTAAAAGTACTTTGAAATACAAAGTAAGTGCATTTCTTTTTAAATTCAAATATTTTTTTTGATTAATTTTTGGTGGATTGGGTGCAGCGGATTCCAATCCGCTGTTTATATGGGCGGATCGGAATCCGCCACACCCGGAATTATGCATCATTAATTCGCCTTCCGGAATTGGTTGGGTGTCATTTTAAAATGCTTTTTAAAAGCATAATTGAAGTATTGGTTGGAAGAAAAACCACACATAAACGCCACATCAATAACTGGTATTTTTGATTGGTTCACTAATATTTTTGAAGCCTTTCGTAGCCGCAAACGGTTTAAGTATTCTATTGGAGAACAGTTGGTAATTTCTTTGCAATAATGCGTAAAACGCGTAACTCCCAAATGGCAATCTTCAGCCATTTCTACCACCGTCCATTCTTCTTCCAATTTCGATTCTACCGACAATAAAAAAAGTTCCACAGAGCGTTTACTTTCAACCAGTGATTGATCTAAAACAATATTTTCTTCCTTAAATATTTCAAGTAACAGAACAAGTAGCTGATTGATTTGAATTTTTAGTTTAGAGTCGAAAGATTTATGTTTGCTTTGTTTAACAATGTGGGCAATTTGGATAAAACAGTTTTTAAATTCACTATTGGCTTTCCATAACGGTTGCTCATTCTGACGAAGATATCGTGTTAGTTCATCCAAATCATTTTGATTTAAAACTATCCAATCTGGCCACTCCCAGTTTTGGTGAGGATGCCTGATTTTCACATCTAAAATCAACCAGTGTAATTTGCTTAAATCAACCAAAGGCGAACCCAGTTTATGAATAATCCATGGCCGTGTAATGGTAATGTCGTTGGTGGCTAATTGATAATTTTTGTTTTTAATTTGAAAATCGAGATGACCTGATTCCAAAAAGCAGATTTCAATCCCTTCGTTGGTATGCCATGGCAGACCCCAGTTTTGCAACTTTTTTATATCCCAGTAACCAATGCTTTTTACTCCAATTAACTGATCGTATAAAAGTTCTTTGCCTGGATAAGTGCCACGGGCAAGGGTGTTTAATTCCAGTTCTCCATTTCTCCACGCTTCCCTAAGTGAATCGCATGAATCTGCTTTGTAAGTTTGTTTTTCAGTTGGATCGTAATATTTTGCCACCGTTTGTTCCATGGTCTCAAAGTTAAGAAATCTTTCAATGTGAAATTTTGGAATAATATTTCAATTGTGTAATTTATTTTTGTTTCAGTGAATTATAAGGTGGTGGAAGCTGTTTAATTCTTTCACTCTGTATTTTTAAACCAATAAAACAAATAATATGGATATAGGTGTATTTTTATTGATTGAACCCTTTGCCAGTGTTGAAGTGCAATTGCAAAAGGCAAAAGAAATGGGATTTAGTTGTGCCGACATTACCGATACTGGTACTGGTGCAACAATGCTGGGAACAGCAGGGTTTTCACCTGTTGTTAGTTTGGAAGAAAACCCCTTCGATGTAAAAAGACTGTTTGATAAATACGGAATGAAAATTTCGACAGTGTGTGCCCATGCTAATTTATTGGATCCAACGGCTCCAAGCCGGTACAGTACAAATGAAATTATGCGGGCGGTACAGTTTGCTGCGGCAATTGGAGTTACCGAGGTTATTACAACCGACAATGAACCTCATTCGGAATGGGCAAAAAATACCAGTTTCGATCAAAAGGTTTTTACATGTGCCGAAAAGTTACATGAACCGGCTAGATTAGCAGCTGATCATGGTGTTCGTATTCTTTTAGAACCCCACGGACCGGTTACCGATACCATTGAAGGGATTCAGGGAATTTTCGACCTTTTGGGAAATCCTGATTCTGTTGGATTTAATCTCGATACGGGTAATTCCTGGTTGGGGGGGACAGATCCTGTTGAGATGGCAAAAGTTTTTAAGGATAAAATTCATCATATTCACTGGAAAGATTTGGGAGAAGAGTGGGTGGAAAAGCGGGGTACTCAATATGGGTGCGGTTTTTCAACTATTGCAATTGGCGATGGAGTAATAGATATTAAGGGTGTTTGTGACGTTTTAAAAGATGCCAATAT
>JABMPI010000638.1 GCA_013203755.1 Bacteroidota bacterium | reverse complement strand
GCTGTGGAAGGATTACTGGAGACACAATTACCCAATGGTTATATCGGTAATTATACTCCTGAAAGTCAACTAACACAATGGGACATTTGGGGCAGAAAATATAGCATGTTGGGTTTAATCCGCTACTACGAAATATCCAATGACAAAAATGCGTTGGAAGCTGCCCAACGTGTTGCCGACCATTTATTAACTCAAGTGGGCACTGGAAAAACCAACATTGTAAAAACAGGTAATTATCGTGGAATGGCAAGCAGTTCGGTGCTGGAACCCATTGTTTATTTATACAACCATACGAGAGAGAAACGCTACCTCGATTTTGCCAATTACATTGTTGAACAATGGGAAACTGAAGAGGGACCGAAACTAATCAGCAAAGCTGTTGAAGGCGAATGGGTGAGCGAACGGTTTCCACATCCTGAAGTTTGGTGGACGTGGGAAAACGGACAAAAAGCTTACGAAATGATGTCGTGTTACGAAGGATTGTTGCAACTTTATCTGGTTAATGGGAATCATAAATACCTAAAAGCCGTAGTAGATGTTGTTGAAAATATAATCGATACTGAAATAAATATTGCAGGTTCGGGTTCGGCATTTGAATGTTGGTACCACGGAATTGAAAACCAAACGCGCCCAACTTACCACACTATGGAAACCTGCGTTACCATGACCTGGATGAAACTATGTTTTACACTGTTGCAAGTAACGGGCGACTCGAAATATGCCGACCAAATTGAAAAGACTTTCTACAATGCACTTTTGGCATCTATGAAATTCGATGCCGGGGAAATTGCCAAATACAGTCCGTTAGAAGGAATGCGACACGCCGGAGAAGAGCAGTGTGGGATGCACATAAATTGCTGCAATGCCAACGGACCGCGCGGATTTACTCTGATGCCAGCTTTTGCAACTATGAAATCGGGGAATACCGTTTTCGTAAATTTATATTGCGAATCGGAAACTGCAATTGAATTGGAAAATGGCAATAAAGTTTCCATTCAGCAAAAAACTACTTACCCCGAAAATGATAAAATTATACTGACGATAAATCCTGAAAAAAACGCAACATTTGAATTGGCTTTGCGAATTCCCCAGTGGAGCGAAAAAAGCAGTTTAAAAGTAAATGGGAAAAGTATAAAGGATTTGAAATCAGGAGAATACAAGTTGATAAAAAGAACATGGAAAAAAGGGGATGAGATTGAACTGCAACTTGATTTACGAGGCAGGTTGGTAAAACAAGACAATTACCAGGCAATTACACGCGGTCCACTAGTACTTGCTCGCGACACGCGATTTGTTGATGGTTTTGTTGATGAGGCAGCCATTATTCAAAATAAAGATGGTATTGTAAAACTAACGCCAACAGATAATAAACCTGAACATGTTTGGATGGCTTTTACTGCACCACTAGTTCTTGGAACAGACATGGAAGGAGATTCAAGAAAACCACGTCAAATAAATTTCTGTGATTTTAGTTCTGCTGGAAATACGTGGGAACAGGGAAGTCGTTATCGGGTTTGGATTAATGAGACCTTGAATGCGACACGAATGAAATATAGTGGATATTGAAACGTATTTGGGATTCCAACCTATTAAACCAAATTAGAAACGGCATACAAAGGAACAACCTCTATTTTTCCATATTACGAGAAATTTTCCATTGACAATCTTATTCCTTTCTGTACTCTTTGAAAATATAAAGCACTCCGCCTCATTTCTATTTTATTAAATAATCAAAGCTAATACACATAGATTTCATTAAAAAGTCAACCCAAGATTGATGCAAAAACATTAAAAAGTCAAGGCAAGATTATTTCCAAACGGTAAACTAAGAACAAACTAAAATAAATTAGAACCCTTATAACAAGACTGAAAATTGAAAAAGCTATTCCGTCTTAGCCAGAATCTGTTCATCCCACACAATCTTTTGAAGTTCTAATAACAATGAATCTTTCACTACATTATAACGCAAAATATTTTCCTCTTTTACAGGTTCAACAGGATCAGCTTTCATCTTTAAGGGATCAATAGGTTTTCCATACATATGAACTCTAAAATCTAAATGAGGGCCTGTAGACAAACCAGTTGAACCAACATAAGCAATTTCTTCGCCTTGCCTTACCCTTTTCCCAACAGTTATTCCTTTTGCAAATCCATGCAAATGCATATATGTAGTCGTATAAGCCGAATTGTGTTTAATTTTTAAATAATTGCCACCACCGCCTTTCTGGTAAGCACGAGCGATTACCGTACCATCACCGATACTCATTACAGGAGTACCTCTTGGTGCAGCATAATCAACGCCATGATGCGGACGCCGGATTCGGAGAACCGGGTGCATTCGTCCATTAGAGAACCGGGAACTTACCCTTGAATATTGTAACGGAGCTTTTAAAAATGTCTTACGTAAACTTTGTCCTTTTTCATCAAAATAATCCCAAATGCTGTCCTGAACAAAACGAAATGCATAATTTCCTTCTCCGTAATGGTCGAACTCAATAGCATGAATTTCACCTATCCCAATACGTACTGAATCCACGCTCAACTCATCATAAATCATGCGGTAACGATCTCCTTTTTGTATCGCAAAAAAGTCAATTGTCCATGCAAATATTTTCGACAATTCAAGTGACAATATCGGATCCTGACCATTGCCAATCATTGCATTCCACAACGATGATTTAACGACACCATGTACTGATCGCAATCGTGTTTGAATTTCCTTTTTACCCTGATAAATATTTAAGGTATCAAACAATTCAAAAACAGTATATTCTGTGGCGGAATTTTCGTAAACAAAATAACGGGCTTCGTTTGCAGAATCGGGAGTTGAAAAGAAAGTAAAATTTTGTCCACTTTTAATTTTGCGAACATCAAAAATAGATTTTGATTTTCGGGCAATTTTATCAATGTCGCCCATTCCAATTCCTTTGGCATTTAAAATATGACTGAGGTATTGATTGTTTTTTACAACTCCGGTTTCTATATGAAACGAATCGACGAAAAACCCATATTTTAATACCGGGGTTTTTACAACCACAACAGTATCAATTTGAATCTCTTCTCCCTTTTGTTCTTTTTTACTTTGGCACGAATAAAAAGAATTAATTGCCAAATAAAATCCCATCCCCACTAAAATCAATCTGATAAATCTGCCCATAGAAAATTTCAATTAAAGCGCAAAAATATAAAAACTAATTTAATGAAGGTTTAGTATGTGATTTAATAAAGAAAGAGATTCAGAATCAAGATGCAGGTATCAAGATTTGAATTTTCGGACAGGTTTTACCTCAACACTTGTGTTTTGATACTTGAGTCTAATTAGATTCTGTCCATAGAGTAAAAGGCTGGTTCATAATGTTCGATTTCAAGGCTTTCGAAGTCTTAAAAATTAGGAGTCCGTCAGCTGACGGATGACTGGCATTTAAGACGAGAGTAACGTAGAAAGCGGACTTTATGGACAGACTCAATTATATCCTCAATTTTTCAAATCCTTCTCCATAAACTCCCATTACGCTTCCCATTGAAATAAAAGCATTAGGATCGATCTCTTTTATCTTTCTGAAAACAGCACCAGTTTCCTTTTTGCGCATTACCGACATAATAATTTTGGTGTCTTCCTGATTGTACCAACCGGAGCCATCGAGCAAAGTAACTCCCCGAACAGCTTCCTTATTAATAAATTCTGCTATTTCTTTATATTTTTTTGAGATGATAAACATTTGTGCCGAACGGTTTGCTCCGGTTAAAAACGAATCGAGTGAGTACGAAACCACCCACATGGAAACATAACCATAAACCAATTTATCTGCCGATTGAAACACAAAATAGGAAGAGGCAATAATCACCACATCACATAACAAAATAATTCGCCCAGGGCTGATGTTGCGATATTTGTTAATAATCATCGCAAAAATATCGGTTCCCCCAGTACTTCCTCCACGCGAAAAAACAATGCCGAGACCAATTCCACCCGACATTCCTCCAAGCACTGCTGAAAGAAACATATCATCAACAATGGGTTCTTTTAAAATATTTTGGAACAAGGCAAAAAAGAGAGTAAGAATGACAATACTATAAATTGTTTTTATTCCAAAACTGGCACCCAAAATTTTTATGGCTATCAACACCAAAACCGCATTAATTATTAAAAAACTAATACTTACTGGGATTTTTGTTGCAAAATAAATAACAGCTGCCACACCACTAATTCCCCCACCGGTAATTTCTGCCGGTATTAAAAACAAAACCCAGCCCATGGCAAACACTAAAAGACCAAATGAGATAATCAAATAATCCTTGATTATTGTTGCCATTTTGGTGTTCATCGACATTACTTTTGTAAACATTTTACTCGAATTATTTATGTTTAAATTTTTCGCAAATGAACGAATGGAAAAGGATATTAATAATGATGTTTGTCAGGGATTTGATGATTAATAATAAATTAAAATTAGCCTCTCAAAACCACAAAAAAAGGATAGCCAAAACGACCATCCTTTTCAATATTTTTGCTGGCAAACCGTCAAGCGGTTGAAACCGCTAAACGGATTAGAAACCACTACCCAATCACCACATTAATAATCCTCTTTGGAACTAAAATAAATTTGCGAACGGTTTTGTCACCAATCCATCGTTGCGAATTTTCATCGGCTAAAACTGCTTTTTCAATTTCGTCTTTTGGCATATCCAACGGAAATTCCAATTTAAACCTCATTTTACCGTTAAACGAAACTGGATATTCATAGGAATCTTCCTGCAATAAGCTTTCTTCAACCAAAGGCCAGGGTTCATAAGCAAGCGTTTCTTTATTTCCATAAACCGACCACAACTCTTCTCCAACATGCGGTGCATACGGTGCTAATATTTTCGCAAAAGTCTCTGCAGTTTCTTTGGTAACCTTTCCCTTTTTAATGGCTAGATTATTAAAAACCATCAAAGCAGAAATACCTGTATTAAATTTCAGGTGTTCAATATCAAACTCTACTTTTTTAATGGTTTGGTGCAGCAACTTGGCAACTTCCTTATCTTCGATTCCTTCAACAATATTACTTGAATCGGCGAAGAAACGATAGGCTTTACCAAGAAAATTAAATACTCCTTTTACACCATTTTCTGCCCAGGGTTTGCGCTCGTCTAATGGCCCCATAAACATCTCGTACAATCGCAACGAGTCTGCCCCAAATTTTTCAATTATATCATCGGGGTTTACTACGTTTTTCAACGACTTCGACATTTTGGCAACAATCTGCTTCAACTCTTCTCCACTTTCGGTATGGAAATATTTTCCATATTTTTCTTCCACCAAATCGGAAGCAACTTTTGCACCCGTTGAAGTTTCGTAAGCAAATGCCAGAATCATTCCCTGGTTAAACAGTTTTTGAAAAGGTTCGTCGGTTGAAACTATACCTAAATCGAACAATACTTTGTGCCAAAAACGTGAATACAATAAATGTAAAACAGCATGTTCCGCGCCACCCACATACAAATCTACAGGCATCCAGTACTGTTCTTTTTTTACATCAAAAATACTTTCTGTATTATTGGGATCGATGTAACGCAAATAGTACCAACACGAACCTGCCCACTGTGGCATTGTATTGGTTTCGCGACGACCTTTGCGACCATTATTATCAGTAACAATCAACCAATCTTCCGCATTGGAAAGTGGCGACTCACCGGAATCTCCGGGTGTATATTTTTCTAAGTTGGGTAATTCCAAAGGCAAATCCTCATCTTCAACCAAAGTAACTTCGCCATCTTCCCAATGTATTACCGGAAATGGCTCGCCCCAATATCTTTGGCGGCTAAACAACCAATCGCGCAATTTGAAATTATCAGTTGCTTTTCCCAATTCATTTTTGCCTAACCATTCAACTGTTTTTTGAATTCCGGCAGTTTTATTTAAACCATTAATATCCAATCCAGTTTCTTCGCTCGCAGAATTAATGTATTCACCATCTTCAGTCCAGCAAGCATTTCCTGCTAAAATTTCATCTCTGTTTTCAGCAGCTTTTGGATCGAGAATACAATTTACAGGGATATCAAATTCTTTGGCGAATTCAAAATCGCGTGTATCGTGTGCAGGAACCGCCATAATTGCTCCGGTTCCGTAACCCATTAAAACATAGTCGGCAACCCAAATTGGTATTTGCTGCTTGTTTACCGGATTAATTGCATATCGCCCGGTGAAAACTCCGGTTTTTTCTTTGGCCAAATCTGTACGATCTAAATCCGATTTTAAGGCCGAAGCTTTAATATAGTTGGCAACTGCTTCTTTTTTATCATCAGTTACAATTTCATTTACAAAATCGTGTTCTGGTGCAATTACCATGTAAGTTGCTCCGAATAAAGTATCTGGGCGAGTGGTATAAACACGCAGTTTTTTACCTAAACCATCAATTTCGAAATCTACTTCGGCACCACTCGATTTTCCAATCCAGTTGCGCTGCATATCTTTTACACCGGCCGGCCAATCCAAATCATCCAAACCTTCCAACAAACGCTCGCCATAATGTGGAATACGTAACAACCACTGTTTTAAATTTTTGCGAGTTACCTGATGTCCACATTTTTCGTGTGCTCCGTCGGTTAAAACCTCTTCGTTGGCACAAACTGTTTTACACGAATCGCACCACCAAACCTGTGCATTATCGTAGTATGCCAACCGTTTTTCGCCAATGTATTTATTAATTGCTTCAGCACCTTCAGCTTTTACATCTTCAGGAATTGGTAGTTCTGAAATTGGACGACCTTTTTTTATGTCGCCATCAAACCACGTATTATAAAGTTGTTTGAAAATCCACTGTGTCCATTTAAAATATTTTGTATCAGTAGTATTAATCTCCCTGTCCCAATCGTAGCTTAAACCAATGGCTTTAATTTGTCGACGGAAATTGTCGCAATTTATTTGTGTGGTAATTGCAGGATGAGTCCCGGTTTGCATGGCATATTGTTCTGCGGGAAGTCCAAATGCATCGTATCCCATAGGGTGCAAAACATTAAAACCTTTCATACGTTTGTAACGGCTCAAAATATCGGTAGCCGTGTAACCCTCGGGGTGTCCAACGTGCAAACCAGCACCCGACGGATAAGGAAACATATCGAGGATGTAATATTTTGGTTTTGAATAATCGTCCAGGGTTTTAAAAGTTTTATTGTCTTCCCAGTATTTTTGCCACTTGGGTTCTATCTCTGCAAATTTATAATCCATCTTTTTTTATTGAATAAGGTTCTCAATTAAAAACTGTTATAGTTTTCGAGCCGCAAAGATAAATATTTTGTTGAATGTATCTCACCCAAAACCAGCGTGGTATTTTATTTAAAAATGGTATTAACTGAATGATAATTTTACCGCCTACAATAAGAAATATACATTATTGCTTTTATGATACTCAAATTCCAATTCAATCTATTTTATAGTTTCAAATAAAAACTATTCTAAAGCTTCTAATTTGAAATTGTAATGAACATTAAAGTATTAGTTTCACTTTTTATATTTATTACAATATATTGAATAACTAGTTGATAACCATGAGATTATTTTTGTAACTTAAACTCTCATAAATAATCAAAATCACCATGAATACTAAAAGCTCTAAAATTTTTATTCAAGACTTTATGAACTACGTAAAGTCGAAAGATCCGGGGCAACCCGAATTCCATCAAGCAGTAAAAGAAGTTGTTGAAACATTGGCAGATTATCTTCTGGATAACCCGAGATATTTACATGCCAGAATTCTTGAACGAATGGTTGAACCTGAGCGAATTATTCAATTTCGGGTACCATGGAGTGACGACCGGGGCAACATTCACATCAACCGTGGTTACCGCATTGAAATGAACAGTGCAATTGGGCCTTACAAAGGCGGACTTCGTTTTCATCCTACAGTAAATCAAAGTATTTTAAAATTTTTGGCTTTCGAACAAGTTTTGAAAAATAGTCTCACTTCCTTACCAATGGGTGGAGGCAAAGGAGGTTCCGATTTCGACCCGAAAAATAAATCAGACAACGAAGTAATGCGTTTTTGCCAAAGTTTTATGAGCGAACTCGCTCGGCACATTGGAAAATACACCGATGTGCCTGCCGGCGATATTGGAGTAGGCGGACGCGAAATTGGATTTTTATTTGGTCAGTATAAGCGCATACGAAATGAGTTTACAGGTGTGTTGACCGGGAAAGGTGTGGAATGGGGAGGTTCACTCATTCGCCCTGAAGCAACCGGTTACGGGACTGTATATTTTGCCGAAGAGATGTTAAAAACAAGAAACGATAGCATCTCCGGAAAAATAGTAGCTATTTCAGGCTCAGGAAATGTTGCACAGTTTGCCGCCGAAAAAGTAATTGAATTGGGAGGAAAAGTAGTAACGCTTTCCGATTCAAGTGGCTCGATTTACGACCCTGATGGAATTGATTCAGAAAAACTTGCTTTTGTAATGGAGTTAAAAAATGTACACCGTGGAAGAATAAAAGAGTATGCCGACAAATACAATATTCAATATTTGAACAAGAAACGCCCTTGGAGTGTAAAATGTGATTTGGCTTTACCATGTGCAACCGAAAATGAAATCAACGAAGAAGAGGCAAAAATGCTCACCAAAAATGGATGTATTTTGGTTGCAGAAGGCGCAAACATGCCAACCACCTTAGAAGCTGTGCATCATTTTCTGGATTCAAAAATTCTTTATGGCCCGGCTAAAGCAGCTAATGCAGGAGGCGTAGCAGTATCCGGATTAGAAATGACACAAAACAGCATGCGATTGGCTTGGAGCCGCGAAGAGGTGGACAGTAAATTACATTCGATTATGGTGAATATTCATAAAATGTGTATACAATTTGGTAAAGAACCCGATGGCTATACTAATTATGTAAAAGGTGCAAACATTGCCGGATTTGTAAAAGTAGCCAATTCAATGATGGCGCAAGGATTAGTGTAATCCGGTTTTTAGATGCAAGAAACCAGTATCGGGACGCTACAAACAAAAAGTAATAATTAATCTTGAAATGGGTTGCAACTCCTCTCGTTTCTTATCAAAACAATTAGGTTAATCAATATTTCAATTGGGTTTAAATTATTAAAATCTATAGATATACTCAAACCAAATAGCTTTTCGGTTTGAGTATATCAAAAATCTGGTTTGTGGATTCAACCCGGATTTTTTTTTGAGATTTCCTTTATCCCAAATTTCATTTTGTTTTTTTTGAGGTTTATTAACCTAAGGCACAATTTTTGCTAAGAAGGCGCTTAAATAATTACTTTTGCAAAAAAAATAAGGTGAGGCGACTTTTAACATTTTTATTCTATCTACTTTTTATTTCAAACCTACTGGGGCAAACTGTTCAGGTGTTAAATGCCAAAACAGGACAACCCGTTGAAGGAGTACTTTTATTTTCAGAAAAATACTCTACACAAACCGACCAATTTGGCAAATTTCAAATCGGAAAATTCCCCGAAAAAAGTATTATTCTATTTAAACACTCTTCGTTTTTACATTATACTTCAACAAAAGAAAAAATTATTCGGCAAAGTAGAATTGTATTACTTATTGAAGACCCGATTCGATTGGATGAAATTGTGGTTTCTGTAAACCGTTGGGAACAGTCGAAAGCTGAAATTCCGCATACTATAAAATCTATTCAGGTTGAAGATATTTTGCACACAAATCCACAAACAACTGCCGATTTATTGGGAATAAAAGGAGGCGTTTTTATCCAGAAGAGTCAGATGGGCGGTGGCAGCCCAATGATTCGGGGGTTTTCGGCAAACCGCGTATTGATTGTGGTTGACGGAATACGAATGAATAACGCCATCTATCGCAGCGGAAACCTACACAATGTTATTTCGCTTGATGCCAACAGTTTGGAAAGCACCGAGATTATTTTTGGTCCGGGTTCGGTAATTTATGGTAGCGATGCCTTGGGTGGGGTAATGAGTTTCAACACACACAAACCCAAACTATCTACATCAACAGATGTCGAACATTCGGGAAAAGTATTCTCTCGCTATTCGAGTGCCAATTTCGAAAAAACGATAAACGCGACCTATAATTTTGGTTCAAAAAAATGGGCGGCCTTTTTTAGTTCCACTTTTACTGATTTTGACGATTTAAGAATGGGTTCAAATGGTTCCGATTTTTACCTTCGTCCGGAATATGTATCAAACAAAAAATATTCCGGAACCGACAATATAATTCAAAACGAGAACAAACAAATTCAAACATATACCGGATATAACCAGTTAAATTTACTGGGGAAAGCTCGCTTTCGTCCCAACGAAAACTTCGACTTTTTAATTAGTGCCCACCATTCAGAAACTGGTGACATTCCTCGTTACGACAGGTTAATTCAGTATAAAAACAATAAATTAGCATATGCCGACTGGTATTATGGTCCGCAAAAATGGACGATGTTTTCGGGGCAATTTCAATACGAAAAGGAACATACACTTTTTGATAAAGTAAGTTTACTTAGCGGTTATCAGAGTTATACAGAGAGCCGTTTAAACCGGAAATTAAACGATGACAATTTAGGCGACCGGGAAGAAAATCTGGGCATTTTTTCCGTCAACCTCGATTTTGGTAAAAAATTCGATGAAAAAACAGAACTTTTTTATGGAATAGAAGCCAACCTTAACAAGGTAAATTCTGAGGGTTATTCCCAGAATTTATTGACAGAGGCGACTGAACAAATTGCATCCAGATATCCAGATGGTTCTACCTATAAAAGTGCTGCCGGTTATTATTCATTTAAATATAATTTGAATAAACGATTTATTTTTCAAAGCGGTTCAAGGTTTACTTTCACTCATTTAAAAGGTGAATTCGATCCTCAATTTTACAGTTTCCCATTCGAAGGGTTTAACATGGAAAATTCGGCATTCAATGGAAATCTGGGAATAGTTTGGCACCCAACAAAAGATTGGCAAATCAACATCACCACATCCACAGGTTTCCGCTCGCCAAACATCGACGATGTTGCAAAAGTATTTGACTCGGAGCCGGGAAATGTGATTGTGCCCAATCCAGATCTAAAACCAGAATACGCCCGAAACCTTGAGCTGAGTATTATTCGAAGCTATTCGAGCAAAGCAAGAATTGAGGTTACCGGTTTTTACACCTGGTTGAAAAATGCAATGGTTCGTCGGGATTATGTATTAAACGGACAAGACTCGATTTTATACGATGGTGTAATGAGCAAAGTTGAAGCACTGGTAAATGCTGAGTCGGCAACTATTGTTGGAGCCAATTTTACGTTCGAATATCTTATTACCAATTCACTACGTACCAGAAACGACTTAACAATTACAAAAGGAAAAGACTCGGATGACATGCCACTCAGACACGTGCCACCAACATTTGGAAGCTCGCACCTAATCTATGAGAACCAAAAAATGTATCTTGATTTGTATGTGGATTACAGTGGAAAAATCGACTACGATGAACTTGCTCCATCGGAAAAGGAAAAACCATATATTTACCTCCCCGATGAAAATGGAAATCCCTATTCTCCATCGTGGTGGACTTTAAATCTAAAATCAAACTACAAACTCAATCAAAAAATTACACTTGCCGCCGGCATCGAAAACATACTGGATAAACGCTATCGAACTTATTCTTCGGGTGTAGTTTCTCCTGGTGCTAATTTTATCTTTTCTGTAAACGCCAAGTTCTAATTTTCCTTTAAATAAACTACCTCGCAGCAGAGCTGACAAGGTATTAACTGAAAACATTTTTCTATCGCAGCAGAGCTGCGGGGAATATAACCCATGAGATCCTTCGACTCCGCTCAGGATCAGTT
>JABMPI010000637.1 GCA_013203755.1 Bacteroidota bacterium | reverse complement strand
TCAAAAAATTAAAAAATTTCCAATTCTTAGAAGAGGCCTTTTTGGTGGAGGAGTTATAATCGTACAGGAGAATAATAGAATTACACCGCTCGGGATGTTGGCCTTGCGAACAATCGGAGGATTAAATAAAGGTGCTTACGGTGGCGTGCATGGCGCAATTGGTTACACGGGTTTGGAAGGTGCTTACGAAACTTATTTGAAAGGGAAAGACGGGGTGAGCTACAAACAAAACCTTTCAGGAAGATGGGTGACGCGCACCGAAATTGAACCGGAATCAGGGATGGATATTTATACTACCATCAATGTAAAAATGCAGGATATTGCCGAAAGTGCTTTGTACAAACAGTTGCAAAAATCCAATGCCGATTGGGCGACAGCTATTTTAATGGAAGTTGAAACGGGAGAAATAAAAGCTATTGCCAATTTAGGAAAAGGGAAGGAAGGCGATTACTACGAAAAAGATAATTATGCTTTAGGTCACCGTGGATGCTACGAGCCGGGTTCAACTTTTAAACTGGTTTCGTTAATGGCGGCTTTGGAAGATGGTGTGGTGGATACCAGCGATGTATTTGATACCGGAAATGGAAGGTGGTACAGCAACGGAAGAACAATTACAGATACGCATGGTAATGGTGCATTAACGGTAAAACAGATTTTCGAAAAGTCATCGAATGTTGGTGTTGCAATGATTATTACATCGTGCTACAATAAAAATCCACGCGATTATGTAGACCGTGTTTATGGTTTTGGTGTGAATAAACCGCTGGGGTTGGAAGTAAAAGGCGAAGGTCAGCCCTATTTTAAATACCCGGGAGATGCCGATTGGTGGGGAACAACATTGGGAAGTATGTCTTACGGTTACGACACAAAAATGACCCCGCTTCAAATCCTTAATTTTTACAATGCCGTAGCGAATAACGGTAAAATGGTTAAGCCACAATTGGTAAAAGAGATTAAGGATAGTGGAGCATTATTAAAACAATATAAAACAGAGATATTAAATCCGATGATTGCATCTGAGGAAACCATTGGAAAAGCAAAAGCAATGTTAGAAGGTGTTTGTTTAAATGGAACAGGCCGTTCTGTAACCAGTGAATATTTTAATGTTGCCGGAAAAACCGGAACTGCTCGCGTGGCAACGGGTGCCGGGGGGTACAGCGATGGTATGTATTTGGCTTCGTTTGTCGGTTATTTTCCAACTGAAAAACCAAAATATTCGATGATTGTAACCTTTAATAATCCACGGGGTGGTTATTATGGTGCATCGGTAGCAGGCCCGGTATTTAAAGAAATTGCTGAGAAAGTTTTTGCCTTGCAAGGATTTTCAAAAGAGTCTGAAGTAGAAGCCTTGGACAGTGAAAAACTACCCGCGGTTAAAAAAGGAAAATCAAAAGATATTTTAAAAATTGCAGAGCAGTTGCATTTGCAAAATATACAAGGGAGACCCGATTCGCAACTGGCATCGGTTGCTGTACAAGATAGTTTGGTGGTTCTCAGCGACAATGAAATACCAGCAGGGAAAGTCCCGAATGTAAAAGGAATGGGTGCAAGCAACGCCATTTTTTTAATGGAAAATGCCGGGTTGAAAGTGAAGCTAAAAGGAGTAGGCAAAGTTAAACAGCAATCGTTAACGCCGGGTAGCAATTATCGGGCAGGGCAAACGGTTTATCTTACTTTAAGTTAAAATGATTTTAAGCGAATTATTAAAACATATAAGTTTTATTGAAGTTTCAGGTTCTGCTGAAAAGGATGTTTCAGCAATTGAATTTGATTCAAGGAAAGCGGTGTCTGGCTCTGCTTTTGTTGCACAACGCGGAGTTACTGTCGATGGTCATAAATTTATTCAGGCAGCAATAAACAACGGAACTTCAATCGTTTTTTGCGAAGAACTTCCCAATGAAATATCAGAGGAAATATCCTATATAAAAGTTGCCGACTCAAATGTAGTTTTAGGTGAATTAGCAGCAGCATTTTACAAATTTCCTTCAAAAAACATAAAGGTTGTTGGAATTACCGGGACCAACGGAAAAACAAGTATTGCAACACTTTTGTACGATCTGTTTTTGAAATTGGGATACAATGTTGGTTTGCTTTCAACCATTTCGTATCGAATAAACGAAACGGAAGAAACCGCATCGCACACCACGCCAAATGCCTTAAAAATTCAGCAATTATTAGCAGAAATGGTAGAGGCAGGTTGCGAGTTTTGTTTTATGGAAGTGAGTTCGCACGCGGTTCATCAAAAACGAATTGAAGGAATTGAGTTTGCCGGTGGCGTTTTTACCAACATTACACACGACCATTTAGATTACCACAAAACTTTTGCAGAATACATAAAAGCTAAAAAAGGTTTTTTCGATAAACTTTCGACTCAAGCATTTGCAGTTACCAATTTAGATGATAAAAATGGTCTGGTGATGTTGCAGAATTGTAAAGCACAAAAAGTTACTTATTCAACGCGTTCCATGGCTGATTTTCGTTGCAAAGTGTTGGAGAATCATTTTGATGGAATGTTAATGAATTTGGACGATCAGGAAATTTGGACACGTTTTGTAGGGAATTTTAATGCAGCAAACCTTCTGGCTGTTTATACAACTGCACTTCAGTTGGGGCAAAATAAAGACGAAGTTTTACCAATAATAAGCAATTTAAATCCTGTGCAAGGAAGGTTTGAAACTTTGCGAAGTGTAGATGGAAAATTTGCCATTGTAGATTACGCACACACGCCCGATGCGC
The DNA here is from genome assembly GCA_013203755.1 of Bacteroidota bacterium. Classification (GTDB taxonomy): domain Bacteria; phylum Bacteroidota; class Bacteroidia; order Bacteroidales; family Prolixibacteraceae; genus Draconibacterium. The sequence goes on along the minus strand of JABMPI010000637.1, from coordinate 1,705 downwards.
TAAAAAATGTGCTGGGTGCAATTGCCGAAATCAGAACCAGAAACGAGCAGGTAATTACCGTCGTTGGTGCAGGTGGCGACCGAGATAAAACCAAACGTCCCGAAATGGCAAAAGAGGCTGTTTTAGGTAGCGATAAAGTGATACTGACATCAGATAATCCGCGCACCGAAGAACCCGCGCAAATTATAAAAGATATGGAAGCTGGTGTTGGTGGACAGTATAAAAACAAAGTGCTTTCTATTGAAAACAGGCGGGAAGCAATTAAAACTGCCGCAATGTTGGCGCAAACTGGCGATATAATTTTAATCGCCGGAAAAGGACACGAAAACTATCAGGAAGTGAATGGAGTAAAACATCATTTCGACGATAAAGAGGAGATTAAAAACTGTTTTGGAATAAACGATTAACTACAAAAAAGTATGTTTTATTGGTTGTACGAATTATTGGCTGAATATGATATTCCCGGACTGGGGATGCTTCCCGGAATTACTTTTCGTGCTGGAGGGGCAATTATTCTTTCGCTTTTTATTACTACCATTTTTGGCTCGAAACTGATACGCATTTTGCAACGTTTTCAAATTGGCGAAGAGGTTCGCGATTTGGGTTTGGAAGGACAAATGCAAAAAAAAGGCACACCAACAATGGGTGGTATAATTATTCTTTCGGCCATTGTTATTCCAACGCTACTTTTTGCCCGCCTCGATAATGTATATATTCAGTTGATGCTATTTACAACCGTATTTCTTGGTTTAATTGGTTTCATCGACGACTACATAAAAGTATTCAAACAAAATAAAAAAGGATTGGCCGGAAAATTTAAAATTTTAGGTCAGGTTGGTTTGGGACTCATTGTAGTTGCCACCCTTTTTATAAACGACGATGTTTTGGTTCGCCAACATGTTAAAGATGCCAACGGGGAAGATTTGAAAGAAATTTCTGTTGATGCTGAGACGGGTGAACAAACAATTAGGTTTGTTACCGAAGATGTAAAATCAACGGTTACTACAATCCCATTTGTGAAAAAGAACGAGTTCAATTACGCGTGGGTCGTAAATTTTATTGATGGATTTTGGTGGCTGAAATGGGTGATTTATGCATTTGTAATTATTCTAATAATCACAGCAGTTTCTAATGCTGCGAATTTAACAGATGGTTTAGATGGGCTGGCCACAGGAACTTCTGCAATTAGTGGCGTTACATTGGCGGTGTTGGCGTATGTAAGTGGTAATGTAATTTATTCCGATTACCTCAACATAATGTACATCCCAAACATTGGTGAATTAACCATTTTTATTGCAGCGTTTATTGGTGCAACCGTGGGGTTTTTATGGTACAATTCGTATCCGGCACAGGTTTTTATGGGCGACACCGGAAGTTTGGCTTTAGGAGGAATTATTGCTGTTTTTTCAATCATAATCAGAAAAGAAATTTTAATCCCGCTTTTGTGCGGAATATTCCTTTTGGAAAATCTTTCAGTAGTAATTCAGGTTTCGTGGTTTAAATATACAAAACGTAAAAATGGTGAAGGGCAGCGTGTGTTTTTAATGAGCCCAATTCATCATCATTATCAGAAAAAAGGAATACCCGAAGCAAAAATTGTGACCCGCTTTTGGATTGTAGGAATTATTCTGGCGGTGTTAACTGTGGTAACCTTAAAAGTTAGATAGTGGGTAAACGTGCAGTTATATTAGGCGGAGGTGAAAGT
>JABMPI010000061.1 GCA_013203755.1 Bacteroidota bacterium | reverse complement strand
CCTTCAATTTTAAGGCATCGAATAATAAAAAACTACAAAGCCGAAGCAGAAAACATTTCGGTTGAAGACATCATTGATAAATTGCTTTAATGCTTGCATTGCATCGTAATAAACAAGTAAAGAGAACTCCAATTTTAACTGTTCCTGTACTCTTCCTTTTTATTCTTACTTCTTCTTTTTCGTTTGCACAAGAAAAAAAGATGGTTGAAATATTAAGGTCGGGATATGCTGAATCTGTAACTGGAATGGATGCCAATACTCAGCGTTTAGTGGATAGCGTTTTAATTCGCCACGAGGATATTTTAATGTGGTGCGACACAGCTTATATGTACACTGGAACCAATAAAGTAGATGCCATTGGGAAAGTACATATAAAACAAGGAGACACACTTCATTTGTATGCCAACAACGTATTTTACAACGGCGACGTAGGTTTTGCACGTGCATGGAATAATGTTACCCTTATAAATAAATCAACAACACTTACTTCCGACACGCTGGATTACGATTTAGATAATAATATAAGCTACTTCGACGATTATGGGAAAATTGTTGATAGCACCACCACCATTACCAGCGAAATAGGGAAATACTTTGTTGACGATAATCTAATTTACTTTTACAATAAAGTAAATGCTTTTAACGATGAATTTACGCTAAATAGCGACACGGTAAATTACAATACAGAAACAGGACAATTAAATGTGGAAGGTCCTTCGGTTATCCGCGATTCGGTAAATACGCTTTATACAGATAAGGGCTGGTACAACTCAAATACAGGGGAAACAGAACTTCAAAAGAAATCCTCAATTGTAGGTAAAACACAGAATCTACAAGCCAACTACATTAAATACAACAAAGAAAATGGTATTGGCAGGGCGCTAGGCAAGGTTAGAATAAATGATGTTGAAAATAAAACAATTGTACTTGGCAATGTTGTAGAATACAACGAAAATCTTGAAACTGCACTGGTTACCGATTCCGCAGTTTATATCTCATATTCTCAATCAGACACGCTTTTTCTTCATGCAGATACATTACAAACTGCACCAGATACCATCGATGGCGAAAAAATTGTTACTGCTTATCGGGGAGTGCGTTTTTTCAAAACAGATATACAAGGCCTTTGCGATTCGTTGGTATATTTTACAAAAGACTCTGTAATTCAGCTTCATCAAAATCCGATAATCTGGTCAGAAATACATCAACTTTCAGCCGATTTAATAGAGATGAAACAAGTTGCCAATGGCCCTGACGAATTACATCTCACTGCTAATAGCTTTATTATCTCGAAACAAGATTCAAATCAGTTTGATCAAATTAAAGGGAAAGAGATGATTGGATACATTGTAGATCAGAAATTAGATAGGATTGATGTAAATGGAAACGGACAAACGCTTTATTATGCTCGGGAAGAAGAGGGGATCATAGGATTGAACAGAGCTGAAAGCAGTACTATTGAAATTAGTTTCAAAGAAGGTAAAATCTATAAAATTAAATTTGTAAAATCTCCGGAAGGAGAATTAAAGCCAATTTTAGAACTAACAAACGAAGAAAAAAAACTGGAAGGATTTGAATGGAAAGTTAAACAACGTCCACTTTCCAAACATGATATTTTCCAAAAACCTGAAATTATTACTGGGCAAAAAAGTTTGGAAAATGATATTGAAATTGAAAAATGATTGTAACACAGTTTCAGTTTTTCAATCCTATTTCATAAAATACGTTACAAAATAACAGAGTTTATTATCTGAATTTGAAATTTTTCAATAAAAACAGCAGATATATTTCCATTTTAAAAAAATATTTTGATATTTGCATCAAATCGTAAGTAAAACGACATGAAAGTTACTATCAACATTTCTATTCTTAACCTCATTCTGGGTATTCTTCTGCTTTTACAGGTGAAATGAGAATGGTATGTTGAAATAAAATATTTGAAAAAATAGAGCCATTCTCAGAATTAGAGAATGGCTTTTTTTATTTAAATGAAGCAGGAAAAAGGAAGTAAAAAACAGAGATAATAAATAACAAATAATACATAATAAGATGAGCGACAGACTTTACATTTTCGACACCACGTTAAGAGACGGAGAACAGGTCCCTGGTTGTCAGTTAAACACAGTAGAAAAAATTGAAGTTGCAAAAGCATTGCAAGATTTGGGTGTTGATGTAATTGAAGCGGGATTTCCAATATCAAGCCCGGGCGATTTCGAATCGGTGGTTGAACTTTCAAAAGCAGTTACCTGGCCAACCATTTGTGCTTTAACACGCGCAGTAGAAAAAGATATTGATGTTGCAGCAGAGTCACTAAAATATGCTAAGAAAAGTCGTATACATACGGGAATTGGTACCTCTGACTTTCATATTTATCATAAATTAAACTCTAATCCTGATGCCATTATTGAGCGTGCTATGGCGGCAGTAAAATATGCAAAAAAATATGTTGAAGATGTTGAATTTTATGCGGAAGACGCTGGAAGAACCGGCAATGAATATTTGGCGAAAGTGGTTGAAGCTGTAATTAAAGCAGGTGCTACTGTTGTTAATATTCCTGACACCACCGGATACTGTTTACCCTCGGAATATGGTGAAAAAATTAAATTTTTGATGGAGAACGTAAAAGGCGTTCACAAAGCAGTATTATCTACGCATTGCCATAATGATTTAGGCATGGCAACTGCAAATACAATTGCAGGAATTGTAAATGGTGCCCGTCAGGTAGAAGTTACCATAAACGGAATTGGTGAACGTGCAGGAAACACTTCATTAGAAGAAATTGTAATGATTTTAAAAAGTCGTTATCAGGCATTAAAAATTGAAACGGGTATTAACACTAAAAAGATATATGGTACAAGCCGTTTGGTTTCTACTTTAATGAATATGCCAGTACAACCCAACAAAGCGATTGTTGGTAGAAATGCATTTGCACATTCATCAGGTATCCATCAAGATGGAGTTTTGAAAAATCGTGAGAACTACGAGATAATGGATCCAACCGATGTAGGGATCAACGAATCAGCGATTTTGCTTACTGCCCGAAGTGGTCGTGCCGCTTTAAAACACCGCTTGGAATTGCTTGGATTTACATTGGACAAAGCAAAATTAGACGAGGTATACGACGAATTTGTAAAATTGGCTGACAAGAAAAAAGACATTCGTGATGACGATATCGCATTGTTAGTTGGAGATGCCACGCGTAAAGAAAGTCGTATAAAATTGGATTACTTGCAAGTTATTACCGGTAAAAGCCTAAAACCAATGGCAAATGTTCGTTTAGATATTTCGGGAGAAAAATTTGATGCAACATCATCAGGAAATGGCCCGGTTGACGCAGCGATTAAAGCAGTAAAACAAATTATTCACCGACAAATTGTAATCGAAGAATTTTTAGTTCAAGCAATTACACGAGGAAGCGATGATATTGGTAAAGTCCACATGCAAATTGAATACGATAAAACTATCTACCACGGATTTGGTGCACACACAGATATTATAACTGCTTCGGTTGAAGCATTTTTAGATGCAGTTAATAAATTGCCGGTAGCGGAGTAGAAAAAAAGTACTAAGTATTTAGTCGTAAGTAAAAAGTAAAGATTTTTTTGAGAAAAGATTATATAATATGACAACAAAAACATTATTCGATAAAATTTGGGATGCACACGTAGTAAAAGAGGTTGAAGGTGGCCCAAATGTTTTATACATCGATCGACATTTTATACACGAAGTAACAAGTCCGGTAGCATTCTTGGGACTTAAAACCCGGGGATTAAAAGTTTTTAGACCCGAGAAAACAACTGCAACACCCGACCATAACGTTCCAACAATAAATCAGCACCTTTCGGTAAAAGACGAACTTTCTCGCAATCAGCTTGAAATGTTGAAAAGCAATTGTACTGAACACGGAATCGTTCATCACGATTTAGGTTCTGAAGGACACGGAGTTGTACATATTATTGGCCCTGAAATGGGATTAACTCAGCCTGGAATGACAATAGTTTGCGGAGACAGCCACACTTCTACGCACGGAGCATTTGGAGCAATTGCTTTTGGAATTGGAACCAGTGAAGTTGAAATGGTATTGGCAAGTCAAAGCATTATGCAGCCCAAGCCCAAAAAGATGAAAATCACTGTAAATGGCTCTCTTGGAAAAGGAGTAACTGCAAAAGACATCGCTCTTTATATTATCTCAAAAATTTCAACAAGTGGTGGAACTGGCCATTTTATTGAATATGCGGGTTCGGCAATTACGGAACTTACCATGGAAGGTAGAATGACACTGTGTAACTTAAGTATAGAATGTGGTGCTCGTGGAGGAATGATTGCTCCTGATGAAATTACATTTGAATACATCAAAGGTCGTGAATTTGCTCCCAAAGGAGATGACTGGGACAAAACAGTGGCCGTTTGGAAAGAATTAAAGTCGGACGAAGGAGCCGTTTTTGATACTGAACTTACATTTGACGCCGCCGACATTGAGCCAATGATTACCTACGGAACAAACCCGGGAATGGGAATTGGAGTTACTCAAGCTATTCCAACAACTAAAAAAATGGGAGGTAGCGACAAAACAACTTTTGAAAAATCCTTACAATACATGGGCTTTTCTGCAGGAGAAGCGCTAATTGGAAAGTCTGTTGATTATGTTTTTTTGGGAAGTTGTACCAACGGTAGAATTGAAGATTTCAGAGAATTTACTGATTTTGTAAAAGGAAAGAAAAAAGCGGATAACATTACTGCTTGGTTGGTTCCCGGATCGAAACAAGTTGAAAATCAAATTCGTGCTGAAGGGCTGGTTGAAATTTTAGAAGAAGCTGGATTTAAATTGCGTCAACCAGGATGTTCTGCCTGTTTAGCAATGAATGACGATAAAATCCCAGAGGGTAAATATTCTGTTTCAACATCAAACCGTAACTTTGAAGGTCGTCAGGGACCTGGAGCCAGAACGTTACTTTCAAGTCCAATAACAGCTGCAGCCGCCGCTATTACTGGAGTAATCAGCGATCCTAGAAAAATGTTATAAAATTTGTTAATCATTAGTGATTTCTAAATAATGAATCAACAATAACAAATAATAAATTATAAAAAATGGCATACGATAAATTTTCAAAAATATCATCAACGGCTGTACCACTGCCAATAGAAAATGTGGATACCGATCAAATTATTCCTGCTCGATTTTTAAAAGCAGTTGAACGTAAAGGATTTGGCGACAACCTTTTCCGTGATTGGCGGTACGAAAAAGATGGAAGTCAGAAAGCTGATTTTCCATTAAATAATAAAGCTTATTCAGGCAAAATTTTAGTAGGCGGAAAAAACTTTGGAAGTGGTTCAAGTCGTGAACACGCAGCCTGGGCAATTTACGATTATGGTTTCAGGGTTGTAGTATCTAACTTTTTTGCTGATATTTTTATGGGCAACTCATTGAACAACGGACTACTCCCCGTTGTTGTAACATCTGAGTTTCTACAAAAAATATTTGACGCAATAGACAGCGATTCAAATACAACTTTTGATGTAGATTTAGAAAAACAGACATTTACAATTTCAGCTACTGGAGAAACCATAGCTTTCGAAATAAATCCGTATAAAAAACATTGTTTACAAAACGGATTAGACGATATCGATTATCTGGTAGATATGAAAAAGCAGATTGCTGATTTCGAGTCTGCATGATTAAAAGCACAAATAAAATGACAGGCAAAATGGTTGAGATTGAAGGAAAACACCTAACAATAATGGACACCACTCTTCGCGATGGTGAACAAACTTCGGGCGTCTCTTTTAGTCATGGAGAAAAACTCAGTGTTGCAAAAGTACTGCTTGAGGATGTTAAGGTAGATCGGATTGAGATAGCTTCTGCCAGAGTTTCCGACGGTGAATTCAAAGGAACTCAGCGTGTTATGGAATGGGCAAAAGAAAAAGGATATCTTCACAAAGTTGAAGTTCTGGGTTTTGTGGACGATAGAATTTCGTTGCAATGGATTGCTGATGCTGGTGGTAAGGTAATAAATCTACTTTGCAAAGGTTCGCTTAAGCATGTAACCGAACAGTTGCGTAAGTCGCCGGAAGAACATGTTAAAGACATTAAAAAGGTAATTGCCAACGCAACCGAAATGGGCATTAAAGTAAATGTTTACCTCGAAGATTGGTCTAACGGAATGCGAACCTCAAAAGATTACGTTCATTTTATGATTTCTAATTTGAAAGAAGAGAACATTGAGCGTTTTATGTTGCCTGATACACTGGGAATTCTCGATCCGGATGAAACTTACGATTTTTGTTTGGAAATGAAGGAATCGTTTCCTGATGTGGAATTTGATTTTCATGCGCACAACGACTACGATTTAGCCATTGCCAACGTATTTCATGCCATAAAAGCTGGAATGAGATGCGTTCATACAACAGTTAATGGTTTAGGAGAGCGTGCAGGAAATGCGCCTTTATCTAGCGTAATTGCTACAATTAAGGATCATTTAAAAATGGAAACCAACGTAAACGAAAGCCAACTAAATAAAGTTTCTAAGTTAGTTGAATCGTTTTCCGGTATTCGTATACCTACCAACAAACCACTTATTGGCGAATTTGTATTTACACAGTGCAGCGGTATTCATGCTGATGGGGATAATAAAAACAATCTCTATTTTAATGAACTTCTTCCTGAACGGTTTGGCAGAATAAGGAAATATGCATTGGGTAAAACCTCTGGAAAAGCCAACATAAAAAAGAATCTCGAAGATCTTGGTATTGAACTGGATTCGGAATCACTAAAAAAAGTAACTCAAAAAATTATTGAGTTGGCTGATTTAAAGGAAACGGTAACCAGCGATGACCTGCCCTACATTGTGGCTGATGTTCTGGAGAATGAATCACTCGAACAAAAAATAAAAGTTGTAAATTTCTCTTTAAACCATACAATGGGACTTAAACCAGTAGCCAACGTTTCGATTGAAATTTCGGGTAAATTTTATGAAGAATACTGTGATGGCGATGGACAATATGACGCATTTGTACAAGCCTTACATAAAATTTACAAAAAACTGGGAAAATCGTTTCCAAAACTTATCGATTATGTTGTTACCATTCCTCCAGGCGGAAAAACAAATGCATTGGTAGAAACGGTAATTACCTGGAAAACCAATCGCGAATTTAGAACCAAAGGATTAGATCCAGACCAAACATCAGCAGCTGTTAAAGCAACAGTTCGTATGCTAAATATTATAGAAAATGAAGCGAGTCTTGAAATCGCAGAAAAGGTTTTGAATAGCACCACTAAGTCAACTATCACTTTAAATAATTGAATTACATACATGAAACTTAATATTGCAATACTTCCCGGCGATGGGATTGGGCCAGAGATTATAGAACAGGCCATGAAAACGGTAAAAGCCGTTGCAAACAAATTTAACCACGAATTAAAATACGAATACGGATTAACAGGTGCTACTGCTATCGATCAGGTTGGTGACCCCTACCCTGCCGAAACTCATGAATTATGCATGAAATCGGATGCTGTATTATTTGGGGCCATTGGCGATCCTAAATACGATAACAATCCGAAAGCAACTGTTCGCCCAGAGCAGGGTTTGTTGGCCATGCGTAAAAAATTAGGATTGTATGCCAATATTCGCCCGGTAGAAACTTTTAAATCATTGTTGCACAAATCACCACTTCGCAGAGAATTGGTTGAAGGTGCAGACTTTGTTTGTATACGCGAATTAACCGGTGGCATCTATTTTGGTGAAAAAGGTAGATCGGAAGACAGAAATACGGCTTTCGATACTTGTACCTACACACGCGAAGAAATTGAACGTATCTTAAAATTGGGTTACGAATTTGCTGCAAAACGGGGCAAAAAACTTACTGTTGTAGATAAAGCAAACGTTTTGGAAACTTCGCGTTTGTGGCGAGAAGTAGCTCAGGAAATGGAGCCAAATTACCCAGATATTAAAACCGAATATATGTTTGTTGATAATGCTGCAATGCAAATTATCCAGTGGCCAAAAAACTTCGATGTTATGGTTACTGAAAATATGTTTGGAGATATTCTTACCGACGAAGCCAGTGTAATTACAGGTTCTCTCGGATTACTTCCTTCGGCATCTGTAGGTATTCACACTTCGGTATTTGAGCCTATCCACGGTTCGTACCCGCAAGCTGCAGGGAAAGACATTGCTAATCCAATTGCAACCATTCTTTCAGCAGCTATGCTATTCGAATATGCATTTGGGTTATTAGACGAAAGTAAAGTTATCCGCGAGGCAGTTGCGGCTTCTATGGAAGCCAAGATTGTAACAGAAGATATTGCTGAAGGCAAAGCATACAAAACTTCGGAAGTTGGCGACTGGATTGCTAATTATATTTCGAAATAAACGTAAAAATAATTACAATAAAGAACCGTTTCAGTTTTACTGGAGCGGTTTTTTTATACGCATGATTTTTTTTGAATCTTATATTAATTAATACTTTTAACCATTCAACTAATGGTATGCTATTTAACTCAATTACATTTTTCATTTTCCTTATAATAACATTTATTGTTTACTGGAAATCTGTTTCTTATTCTCAAAGAATGAGCAAATTGGTTTTATTAGTAAGCAGTTACATTTTCTATGGTTGGTGGGACTGGAGATTCCTGATTCTGATATTAATAAGTTCTACAACCGATTTTATTATTGGAAATTTACTCTTTAAAACAAAGGAGCAACAAAAACAAAAATCACTGTTAATACTAAGCATTTTTATAAACATTGGAATTCTTGCATTATTCAAATACTTTAATTTTTTTATCGATTCGTTTAAGAGCCTAACAGGAATAATTACCGATGAAAATCATTGGAGCACACTAAATATTATTCTTCCAGTAGGAATTAGTTTTTATACATTTCAAACATTAAGTTATACAATTGATATTTACAAACGAAAGATTGAACCTACAAAATCGGCACTCACCTTTTTTACCTTTGTAGCATTCTTTCCACAGTTGGTAGCCGGCCCGATAGAAAGAGCAAAACGACTAATTCCTCAGTTTGAAAAGAAGCCTAAATTTTCATTTTCGCAAGCCAGTTCGGGCTTAAAACTTATATTGTGGGGGTTATTTAAAAAAATGGTAATTGCCGATCAGTTATCAATTATTGTTGATACTGTTTATACCAACCCCGAAAATTTTAACGGAGCAGGCATTATTTTGGCAACGCTCTTTTTTGGTTTCCAAATTTACTGCGATTTCTCGGGTTACTCCGACATTGCAATAGGAACAGCCCGTTTGTTTGGTATTGAATTAATGATAAACTTTCGAACACCTTATTTTGCAACTTCCATTCGCGATTTTTGGCATCGCTGGCATATTTCTCTTTCTACCTGGTTTCGCGATTACATCTATATTTCACTTGGAGGAAACCAAACAAATTCGATAAAATGGGCACGAAATATCTTAATCACTTTTGTTATATCTGGTTTGTGGCACGGTGCAAATATTACATTTATTATTTGGGGTTTTATACACGGCCTACTATTTATTCTCGAACGATTTATTTCCCCGTTTATCAAAATTCCTAATAAGCTAAAAAATGTTGCGGGTTTAATAATTACCTTTTCAATAGTTAATTTCAGTTGGCTGTTTTTCAGGGCAGAGTCGTGGAATCAGGTAAAAATTTTATTCAAACATATTTTGAATGATAAAACAATAAATCCCAATTCATTCATTCAATTGATACAGAATTCGGGACATTTAACTGAACCGGGACGAATGTTGTTGTTTGTCTTCCCCTTTTTTATTTTAGTTGAATATTTTATTGGAAATAAAACATTTGACCATATTTTAAACAACTCACCTAAATTAATCCGATGGAGTTTTTATTACCTAATCATTCTATCAATTTTATTTTTTGGTGTTTTAAACTCTGCTCCACAATTTATTTATTTCCAATTTTAAATGAAGCAATTTTCAAAATATATTCTTCTTTTTTCAATCCCATTTTCATTGGGAATTGGATACCTTTTTCTAATACCCGTTAACAAAAATTTTAGTTACCATTTTGTGAAAGGAGAATGTGATAACAAAGCAAATTGGATTTACAATCGTATTTTTGAAAACAAAAATTCTATTGACATCGCCTTTTCCGGGGCATCGCAAACTGCATGTGCAATTATGGATGAATTAATTGAGACTGAGTTAAATGAATATTCCGACAGAGAATTAAATATCGCAAATTTAGGTTATTGCCGGCGCGGAAGAGACATTCAGTACTCCATGTTAAAAGACCTATTTAGCAACAAAAAACCGTCGGTTTTAGTAATTGAAGTAGCCGAAGACGAACCGAAAAAAAGTCATCCTGTTTTTCCATACCTGGCAAGTTCTCGCGATCTTTTTGGTTCTTCTATACTATTCAATCAACGATATTTATCTGCTATTTGGAAAGGAATAGTAGTAAGGTTTGAATATTTGAAATTCAGAATATTCAAAACAAAAAGTTTGATTTCTCAGGATTTAGGAAAATATGGATACCGTCTATCTTTGCAGACGGCCCCAACAAATATTTTGGAGCAAAATAAAGCGATCTGGAAAAGCAGACTATCAAATACAAAATCTGTTTTTGCCAGAAAAATTGAATTAAACTATTCAAAACATTATCTTGAAAAGATTGTAACACTGGCAAATAAGAACAATTGTAAAGTTTTGTTTTTATATTTGCCAGAGTCTGGTTCAAATCTAAAGCTACCACTTCTTGCAGATTATTATAAAGAGTTATCCGAATTAATAGTTCTCCCCGATTCAATAATAAAAGATAAATCAAACTGGAAAGACGCAACTCATTTAAATGATTCAGGTGCAATTTTAGCTTCCAAATTTATTGTTTCTGTTTTAAGTGAGATTCAATAATCAACTGAATTTACAACATATATAAATGGTTGGAATAGATCACAAAAAAACCGTTCCAACTTCTTGAAACGGTTTTTAAATATTTTGAACAGTCGATTAAAGAACTGCTTTACAAGCGTCTAATAATGCCTGTGCATTTGCATTAGTAGCATCCAAAGCTTTTGCTTTTTCTAAAACTACGATAGCTGCCTTAAACTCAACTTTTGCCTTTGCAACTTCCGCTATGTAAGCTGCATCGTCAGTTTTTAAACTACCGGCATTTACTTTTTCGTTTGCCGCCCCTAAAACAGCAGCTCCCTTTTTGTATAATTCGTTTCCTTCAGAAACATAAATTTTTGCTAAAGCTGGCGCCATTTTTTTATCTCCGGGGAATTTCGCAACAGCTTCTTCCAAAGCTGCTTTATACTCATCGTCTTTTTTGTCACCTTTCAAAACAGCTGCTTTGTAATACTGAGCTGTTTCCCCTTTATAACCACTTTCTACCGATTGAGTAAAGAAAGCAATTGCTTTACCAGACAATTTTGCACGGTATGCTGCAATAGCTGCATTATAAACCAAAGCCTTTGTATCACCTTCATTTCCAGCAATTGCGGCTTCATAACTAGCAACAGCATTGGCATAATCTTTTAATTTATTATACGATCTTGCTTTATAATCATGTGCTTTTGCTACATTAGCTTTTGCTACAATAGCCTTATCAAAATATGTAATTGCCTTTTCGAAGTTTTTACTGTTATAAGCAGCTAAACCAATGTTGTAATTAATCGCATCAGGAACTTGTACATCGCCTAAATTACTCATTGCATCTTCATATAATGCAAATGCTTTCGCATAATCTTTTCCTTGTAAAGCCTCGTTGGCTTGATTAATTTTTTCTGCTGCATCTTGTGCAAATAAAACCACAGAAACACAAACTGCGACAAATAATAATAGTACTTTTTTCATCTTTTAAATTCCTTTAAATTTATACGTTTTTTACTTAATTTCTATCCTCTTTTTTTAACAGCACCAAAAATAACAAATATGAACCAAAATCCTAAGATACTGTGAATAAGATTGTTATTTTTTTTTTGACCAAAACCAATTCTCAATTATCTTGCCAATAAAATTCGCTCATTAAACTGGATCGAAAACAAGTTACTAAAACTCTATGGATTAAACATTTCAGGATTACAAAAGTTTAATATGTTTTGAATTACATGAAGATTATTCTGAGCTTCAACATTTTTAGGCTCCATTTCAATAACTTTGGAAAAAGCATTGATTGCTTTACCCCAATTTTGGAATTTTTGTTCGATTATCCCTTTTACAAAAAAATACCTGGCAGTTTCTTCCGGCGAAATATCATTAAAAACTTTTTGGGCTTCCAAAGCCTTCTCTTCCGCGATAAGCTCTGCTACCCTATTTAATCTTTCATTATACATTTTAAATATTTTTTCTGGAAAGAATGTGAATCGTTTTTGCAAATTCTAATGCAAAATTGTAAAGAAGTTGTTTTGAATTCTTCATAGCATATTCCAGATTCATCGGACCGTTTGCCAAACTAAATATCCCGTCGAATTCCACTGATGCATCCATTTCCACTTTTCCTCCAATTGCAAAAACAGGCTTGTTATATTTTCTCGCCATTTTTGCTACTGCAAACGGAGCTTTGTTATTTAATGTTTGTGAATCAATTTTTCCTTCCCCGGTAATAACAATATCTGCCCACTTTACATGCTCCACAAAATTAAGCTGATCGAGAACAAAATCTGCTCCCGCAACCATTTCAGCATTAAAAAAAGCAACTAAAGGAATAGCGATTCCTCCTGCAGCTCCCCCTCCTGCAATATTTATTAATTGTTTTTCCGTTTTGCTTTCAATAATTTTCGCCCAGTTTTTCAAACCAAATTCTAATTGGTTAACCATTTCTGATGTTGCACCTTTTTGCGGACCAAAAACAGCGGCGGCTCCATTTTTTCCTAAAAGTGGATTATCCACGTCACAAATTATTTTAAACGAAATATTTTTAGGAAAATCATTTTTACTTACAGTTTGAATATTTGATAAATTCCCGCCATTTCCCGTTAGTTCTTCAGCTCTTGAATTATAAAATTTATATCCAAGTGCTTCCATCATTCCCATTCCTCCATCAACGGTTGCACTACCTCCAATTGCCAGAAAAATCGTTGTACATCCTTTATTTATGGCGTCATTTATTAACTGCCCCGTACCATACGAAGAAGCTAAAAGAGGGTTTAATAATTTAGCATCAATCAGTTTCATTCCAGAGGCATCTGCCATTTCAATTATTGCTGTATTTTTATAAATGGCGTATTTAGATTTTACGGATCCACCTAACGGACCTCTTACGGTGACCTGAATTTCTTTGGCTTTTAAATTTCGTTGTAAAACTTCTCCGGTAAAATCGCCACCATCGGCAACCGGAATTTTTCTTATTTCGAAATTTGCAGAACAGTGTAAAAATACTTCTTCAACGGTATCGGCAAAATCAAAGGCGTTTAAACTTCCCTTCATCGAATTTGGCGCAATTAATATTTTCATATTTCTCCTCTTGTTACCGAAATTACACCTTTTACTTTTTTCATTTTCTGAATAAGAAATTCCAAATGATCAAGATTATATACCAACACTTGCAATCTTCCTTCCAATTTCCCTTTATCCGATTCAATGTTGATTGAGCGCATTTGAGTTCCCAAATCTTTAGCTATAATATGAGATATTTCTGAAACAATCCCCGTTTCATCTATTCCGGAAACATACAACGTTGTTAAGAAAGAACTTTTGCTGGTTGTATCGCGCCACTTCGATTTAATTACACGATATGGAAACCGTTCGATCATTTGCGGAGCATTTGGGCATTTTTTTCGATGTATTTTAACCCCTTCTTTTATAGTTACAAACCCAAAAATTCGATCCCCAAAAACAGGGTTGCAACATTGAGCCAATTTGTAATTTAAGTTTTTTATATTGTTGTCAATAACTAAAAAATCATCACCACCTTCAAAAGTCAAATCTTTGGTTTCATGAATCGGCAACAAATCTTCAACCACTACTTTTGCACTCTCCTCTTCCTTTTCAACAAAAATAGCTTTAACATCCAGCGGATCTATTTTCCGCATAGCCAAATCATAGTAAAAATCTACTGCCAGTTTAAAATCAAAATGTTTTAACATTTTTCTAATGGAATCGTCATTCAACTCCATTTTCCAATTTTTAAACTTTCTAACCAAAATCTCGCGTCCTTGCGAAGCCTGTGTTTTTCGATCTTCGTTTAAACTTACTTTTACTCTGCTTTTTGCTTTTGTGGTAACTAAAAAGTCCAACCAATCTAATTTTGGTTTTTGATTATTTGATGTGTCAATGGAAATATGGTCGCCATTTTTTAATATATATTTTAGCGTTACTTTTTTACCATTTACCTTTCCACCAACACAAGTATCGCCTAATCCGGAATGAATTTCGTAAGCAAAATCAAGCATTGTAGCACCTTGACGTAGTTTTTTTAAATCCCCTTTTGGCGTAAACACAAAAATTTCGTCGCTATAAATATCCATGCTAAACTGATCGATAAAATCAACTACATTCAACTCCGGATGCTCTAATATATTTCGAATATTTGCCAACCAGGAATCATATCCTGAGTTTGCTTTTCCTCCTTTGTATTTCCAATGGGCAGCTAATCCTTTTTCGGCAATTTCGTCCATCCGTTTTGTGCGAATCTGAATTTCAACCCATTTTCCTTGCGGCCCCAAAACTGTTGTGTGTAACGATTCGTAACCATTGGATTTTGGAATGGTTATCCAGTCGCGTAAACGATTCGGATTAGTCTGGTACTCCTCTGTTACAAATGAATAGGCAGTCCAGCAATCCGATTTTTCATCTTCGGGGTTCGACTCCAAAATAATACGAATGGCAAACAAATCCATTACTTCATCAAAAGAAACATTCTTTTTATTCATTTTATTATGAATAGAAGAGATGGATTTTGTTCGTGCTTTCATAGAAAAAGTGAAGCCTTTCTTTTGTAGTTTCTTTTCAATTGGTTTAACAAACTCTGCAACAAAATTAGCTCGTTCGGTTTCCGTTTCCTTTAGCCGGTTAACCACATAATTATAAGCCTCTTTTTTCTGAAACTTCAGACATAGATCGAGCAATTCAGAATTAATGGTGTACAATCCCAAACGATGAGCCAATGGAGCATATAAATGTGCGGTTTCAGAAATCATTCGTTGCTGACTTTCTGCATCATACATTTCCAGGTTGCGTAAAACCTGTAAACGGTCGGCAATTTTTATGATAATTACACGAACATCTCCTGCCATTGCCAACAGCAGCTTTCTGTAATTTTCTGAATGCAAATCAACGGTATCTGTTCCCAGGGCATTTATTTTTGCCATTCCATTTAGTATGGAAAAAATAGGCTTGTCAAATTCCTTTTCGATATCAGCTTGTGTTACCTTTTTCTCCAATCCTGCGTACATAATATTATGCAACAATCCAGCGATTATTGAGTCGGGGCCCAATCCTATTTCTTCTGCAATTATAGTTGCTACCTCCAACGAATGATTTAAAATAACCTCGCCGGTATTAAACTTGCTTTCGCCAATTACTTTCTGAGAAAAAAGAAAGGCTTTTTCAATCCTGTCCAACTCGGCATCATTCCAGCTTATCTTGCAAGTTTCCTTTAAAATCTCGTAACTATTATATATCTGTTCCTGAATTTCCATATTACTATACTTCTTTCTCACCATCTAAATCCCCTAAAGTAGCACTTCAGTACTGTTCTTATTTTACTCCTCTCCTTTGAAAAGGTTGGGTGAAGTAGCCCCATAATAACAAAAAAAGGCTGCAATTAATAGCAGCCTTTTAAAAGAATATTATTTTCAATAAATTCTATTTTGCTGCTAGTGTGTCGTCCACAAATATACGTTGACGCATTTCACGATCTAATAAGAATATACCGTTACCCTGGCCATCAATCAATTTTAGTGTATCCAGAATTTGCTGAACATTGGCTTCTTCTTCTACCTGCTCGTCGACAAACCAACGTAAAAAACTTTGTGCCGCATGGTCGCTTTCTGCTACTGCAACATCCATTAAGTTATTGATTAAACCAGTTACCATTTGCTCGTGTTCCAAAGTTGCTTCATAAACATCAATAATACCTTCCCATGTTGTTGGTACTTGTTTAATAGCACCTAATTCCACCTTCTCGCCGCGTTCTACCACATAATTGAAAAACTTATTGGCATGGCTAGATTCCTCTTGATATTGCACATACATCCAGTTGGCAAAACCAGGTAATCCTTTATCGTTAAAATACGCTGACATTGCAAGATAAAGCATTGCTGAATATTGTTCTGCATTTATTTGCTCGTTTAGCACCTTAAGCATTTTTTCTTTTAACATGATCTGTGTTTTTTTAGTTGGCATAAAAATAGGTAAAAGGAAAAAGATATGAAAGGAAGAATCATTTTTAAAAATTGATATGGAATAGAAATAATTTAACTAAATATTATTTTAAAATTCTAAACCCTCAATTTCAACATTATAGATAATAAATTCTTAGAAACAGTTTTAAAATAAAAAAAGAGAGGCTCGAAATTAAACCTCTCTAATTACCATGTTTTGATTAATGATTGATGTTAAAACTCAAAAATGCATATTTTTATAATTTCAATTTGAAAAAGGATCTGTTTAGAAGTATCTAATTTAAGAAAAAATGTTTTAAAACAAACTCTCATTCTGTGTTTTACGTAAATGAAAATTCTAATTTTTATATAAAAAATTCACAAACGGATGTAATACTTATCACAAACAAATATGCAAAAATTCACCGTTAACACTGTAATTTCTAAAAATGAATAAAAATAGAAAGTAACTTAATAAAAATGAACTTTAATCTGTAATTTACGTCAAGTCGATTCGAATTGGAAAGGAAAATTTATTAAATTATTTTCTATCTCACACCAAAAGGTCTTTATTAACAAATACTTTACAAAACCATTCGAACAGGTAATTATAATATTCGAAAGCTCTGCAAGCAGATTGTTTTTTTACCTTTGCAAGCGCAATTAGAAACGAGATTTTATATCCAACCAATAGCATGAAAAACATCAAATTCATAACTGCAAAAGAGGCAGTAAAAGTAATCAAGTCGAACGATCGTATTCACTTACATAGTGTGGCAGTAACACCTCACCTACTTATTAATGCCATGTGCGAAAGAGGACGTAACAAAGAGTTCAGAAATGTTCGCATTCAACACATTCACACCGAAGGGCCAGCTCCTTACGCAGATCAAGAGTTTGAAGGCATATTCCAATTGGAGTCGTTTTTTGTTGGTGGTAACGTAAGAAAACAAACTCAGGCTGGTTACGCCGATTATATCCCGGTTTTCCTTCACGAAACACAACGTTTAATTCGCGAAGGTTATTTAAAAGTAAATGTTGCTATGATTCAGGTTTCTGTACCTGATAAATTTGGATATGTTTCTTTAGGAACTTCTGTTGACTCCACTTTAGCTGCAGTTGAAAACGCTGATACTGTTATTGCAATTGTAAACCCAAATGTGCCCCGTGCTTTTGGAGATGCCATGTTCCACATGGACGATATTGACCTTTTTGTTGAAGACGACAGCCCACTTTTTGCAGCAGAAATGGGAGCTATTTCGGATACCGACCGTAAAATTGGACGTTATGTTGCCGAGTTGGTTGACGACGGTGCTACATTACAAATGGGAATTGGTGCTATTCCAAATGCTGTATTAAGCATGTTAGGAAACCACAAAGACCTTGGAGTACACTCCGAAATGTTTGCCGACGGAATTCTTCCTTTGGTTGAAAAAGGAGTTGTTAACGG